>NZ_RZPW01000620.1:0-3850 GCF_003998455.1 Mesorhizobium sp. M7A.F.Ca.CA.001.08.2.1
GAGTTGACGCGGCCGGATTTCAGGCTGACGAATCGCGGCAGCGGCAGGCCGCTCGGCCCGAGCGTGACGACGCTCTGGGCAGGTGCAGCCGCACTCTGTGCCGCCGTAAGCGAAGAATAAAGCAGAGCGCCGAGAAATGCTGCACTGAGGGTCAGGCGAAGCGACGCGAAACCAGACACTTTCATTCCTTTCGGCGCTTGCCTCGGCGCCCCTTTTTCTTTGTCTTCGGCGGCACCGCTTGTTACATGGGTAATCGGCACCGCGACCGGCTTTCAGTTTCGCCGGTCTTGGTTAAAGAGGTCTCAACGAGATCGGGTTAGAGCAATTCCAGCAAACCTGTGAAGCGGTTTTGCGTTCGGTATTGCGGCAAATACTCGAGAGGGAAACAATGGCAGGCAAAAAAAGGCCTCTCGTCGTCATCACGCGCAAGCTGCCCGACCCGGTCGAGACCCGCATGCGCGAACTGTTCGACGCAAGGCTGAATGTCGAGGACCGGCCGATGACGCAGCCGGAACTGGTCGCGGCGGTCAAGGAAGCCGACGTTCTGGTGCCGACCATTACCGACAATATCGACGCGGCGCTGATCGCTCAGGCAGGCGACAACCTCAAGCTGATCGCCAATTTTGGCAACGGCGTCGACAAGATCGATGTCGCGGCTGCGGCCAAGAGGGGCATCACCGTCACCAACACGCCGAATGTCCTGACCGAAGACACCGCCGACATGACGATGGCGCTGATGCTGGCGGTGCCGCGGCGGCTCGCGGAAGGCGCCAATGTGCTCACCGGCGACAAGAAATGGGCCGGCTGGTCGCCGACCTGGATGCTGGGCCGGCGCATCTGGGGCAAGCGGCTCGGCATTGTCGGCATGGGGCGGATCGGCACGGCCGTAGCCAGGCGGGCCAAGGCCTTCGGACTGTCGATCCACTATCACAACCGCCACCGAGTGCTGCCGGCCGTGGAAGACGGGCTGGAGGCGACCTATTGGGAAAGCCTCGACCAGATGCTGGCCCGCATGGATATCATCTCGGTCAACTGTCCCTCGACGCCGGCAACCTTCCATCTGCTTTCGGCGCGGCGGCTGGCGCTGCTGCAGCCCACCGCCTATGTCGTCAACACCGCGCGCGGCGACATCATCGACGAGGAAGCACTGGTCAAGCTGATCCAGGACGGCAAGATCGCCGGCGCCGGCCTCGATGTCTACGAGCACGAGCCGGCCTTGAACGGCAAGCTGCTGAAGCTCGCGGCCAAGAACAAGGTCGTGCTTCTGCCGCATATGGGCTCGGCGACGCTCGAGGGCCGTATCGACATGGGTGAAAAGGTCATCATCAACATCCGCGCCTTCGTTGACGGCCACCGCCCACCAGACCGCGTGCTGCCGCTCAGGACCTGACGCTGTCGCGGTGCAATATCCGTGGCCCACAAACCGTAAGATAAGACTTACGGGAGAGCTTTGCGCATGGTGATCGAGGTCGGCCTGGCATAGCCGTCATGCGCCGTCCGTCCAGTTTCGCGAAAGCCGAGGCGAGCAAAGGCCGCATGGTTCGCGGTCAACTCGATCCGCGTCTGAAGCTCGATGGCGGCCTTGCCGCGGCCGCGGGCAAGGTCTTCGACCGCCTGCATCAGCCGCCGGCCGATGCCTTGTCCCTGGCAGTCCGGCGCCACGGCGAGCTTGCCGACATAGAACTCTGCCACCTTTTCAAGGGCAAAGACGCAGCCGACGATCCGATCGCCCCTGAGCGCCACGAAGCCGGTCTCCCGCCGCGCCTTGTCCCGCAGAGTGTCGGCGGTCAAAAGGTGGGCCGAGGAGGGCGGGTCGATGACGTCGTCCATCGAGGCGAAGGCACGCATGATCAATGCGAGCACATCGTCCCAACGATCGAAATCGGTCGGGATCCGCCTGATGGAGACTGCTTCGATCAGGTCCAAGAATTCAGCTTCTCTTGTAACGGATGGTGTCGAAGCGCGCCGCCAGCCCATCATAAAGCAGCAGCCGGCCGACCAGCGGTTCGCCCACGCCGGTGATCAGCTTGACCGCCTCCATGGCCTGCAGCGTGCCGATGACGCCGGTCAGCGCGCCAAGCACGCCGACTTCGGCGCAGGACGGCACCAGGCCCGGCGGTGGCGCTTCGGGAAACAGGTCACGATAGCCTGGGTTGGGCTTGCCGTCCTTGCCGTCTTCGAAGGGCTTCAGCACCGTGACCGAGCCGTCGAAGCGTCCGACTGCGGCATGCACCAGCGGTTTCCCAGCGCTCGCGCAGGCATCGGCCACGGCGTAGCGCGTTTCGAAATTATCGGAACCGTCGACGACGATGTCATAGCGGGCGACGAGGGCAGGCGCATTGTCCGTGGTCAGCCGGAACGTATGCGGTTCGACTGTGGTATTGGGATTGATGCGGGCGATTGCCGCCTTGGCGCTGTCGGTTTTCAGCAGGCCGACAGTGTCGGTGCCGTGAATGACCTGGCGCTGCAGGTTGGAGAGCGAAACGGTGTCGTCATCGACCACGCCGAGTGTGCCGACGCCGGCGGCGGCAAGATATTCAAGCACCGGGGCGCCCAGCCCGCCGGCGCCGATGACCAGCACCCGGGCCTGCTTCAGCCTCTGCTGTCCGGCGCCGCCGATTTCCGGCAGCACGATGTGGCGGGCATAGCGTTCGATCTCGTCTGCAGTCAGGGCGGCAGTGGTCATTGCCTGATCATACAGGCACGGAAAAACCTTGTCAGGGGTCTTCGGTTGGCCCAACCGTCCCATGGTCGACGGTCAGGAATTGCGCGCGGCCCTGGAGACTGGAAAACAGCGCAGCATCGGTTCCTGTCATGAACGCCTGGCAGTTCAGTTCCTCCAGGATGGAAAACAGCGCCGCGCGCCGCCCGCTGTCGAGATGCGCAGCGATCTCGTCGAGCAGCAGGATCGGCGTCATGCCCGACATTTCGCCGGTCAGCCTCGCGTGCGACAGCACGATGCCGACCAGCAGCGCCTTCTGCTCGCCGGTCGAGCAGAGCTCGGCCGGCATCGCCTTGGGGCGGTGCCGAACCACCAGGTCCGAACGGTGCGGGCCATCGAGCGTGCGCCCGGCGGCGCGATCGCGCTCGCGGCCCTCGGCAAGCGTCCGACGGAAGCGTTCCTCCACATCGACCGCCGGCGCCACGGCAATCTCGGCTTCCAGCTCGCCTGAAAGGCCGATATCGGCCTGCGGAAACGGTCCCGTGTCGGGCAGCCTGTCGATCATGGCGGCCAGCAGGCGCACCATCTCGGCGCGCGCCGCGGCAATCGCCACACCGGTTTCGGCCATCTGCGTCTCGATAGCGTCGAACCAGCGGTCGTCCCGAGAGCTTTCGGTAAGCAGTCGGTTACGACCGCGCATCGCCTTCTCGTAGTCGATCGCACGTTGCCCGTGGCCGGGATCGATCGCCAGCACCAGCCGGTCGAGGAAGCGCCGGCGATCCGCGGCCGGTCCGGTGAATAACGCGTCCATGGCTGGCGTCAGCCAAACCACGCGCAGCCATTCCAGCATGTCCTCGGCCGAACGCGCCGAAGCTCCGTTGATGCGTACCCGCCTGCCGCCTTCGCCGGCGGTGTCACCGCCGGAAATGCCTGTTCCGATCTCGACCTGGCCATCAGGTCCGTCGAGCCGGGCATGCAGCGCAAAGCCGCCGTCGCCGCCCTCGCGCGCGACATCGGCGTAGGGCGCGCGGCGCAAGCCACGTCCCGGTGTCAAAAAGGAGATCGCTTCGAGGAGATTGGTCTTGCCGGCGCCGTTGTCGCCGGAAAAAACCACGGCACCTGGCGCCAGATCGATCGTCAGCGCCGCATAGTTGCGGAAATTAGTAAGTGTTAGCTTACTTATATGGT
>NZ_RZPW01000621.1:0-3846 GCF_003998455.1 Mesorhizobium sp. M7A.F.Ca.CA.001.08.2.1
GCCGCCAGCATGGGCTGACGCTTGATCCCGATCTTCCGGTCTCGGCGCTGTCGGTCGGCGAGCAGCAGCGGCTCGAAATCGTCAAGGCACTGTTTCGCGGCGCCAGGCTCTTGATCCTCGACGAGCCGACGGCGGTGCTGGCGCCGAGCGAGGTCGACGGGCTGTTTTCGGCGTTGCGGTCGATGGCGGCGCAAGGGCTCGGCATCATCTTCATCTCGCACAAGCTCAACGAGGTGCGGGCACTGACGCATCGCTGCACAGTGCTGCGGCATGGGCGCGTCGCCGGCCGCGTCGACGATCCCGCCAACACGACATCGTCCGCAATGGCGCAACTGATGTGCGGCCATGAGATCGTGCCGCCGGCGCGGGGACAGTCGACGCCCGGTGCTGCGGTGCTGACCCTCGACGGCATTTCCACCTCGCGTCATTCGGGTACGGCGCTGCGCGACGTGTCGCTTGCCGTGCGTGCAGGCGAAATCCTCGGCATTGCCGGCGTGTCGGGCAATGGCCAGCGCGCGCTGGCGGAGGTCATCTCCGGCGTGCGCGTACCTGACGCCGGCCGGATGACGATCGCCGGCCAGAAAGTCTCACGCTTTTCGCCGCGCGAAGTGCAGGCGCTCGGTCTTGGCCGCATCCCGGAAGACCGTATGACGACGGGGCTGGTTACCAACCTGCCGCTCGCGGATTCGATGGTGTTGCCGCGCATCGGCACCGCCGCGTTCAGCAGCAAGGGCCTGCTCAAGCCGGATGCGATCCGCGCCTTCGCGGAAGAGCAGATCAAGGCCTATGATATAAGGTGCCCTGGGCCGATGACCCGCGCCGGGGCGCTGTCCGGCGGCAATCTGCAGAAGGCGCTCTTGGCACGCGAACTGGCCTTCGACCCGAAGGTTCTGATCGTCTCGCAACCGACGCGCGGGCTCGATATCGGCGCGGCGCGTTTCATCCACGAAAAGTTCCTCGACATGCGGGCCAAGGGCTGCGGCATCATCGTCATCGGCGAAGATCTGGAAGAGCTGCTGGTGCTCTGCGATCGCATCGCGGTGATGTATGAGGGCCGCATTGTCGGCACGCTCGACAGCGCCGATGCGACGATCGCACAGCTCGGCCTGATGATGACCGGGGCGGAGGGGCACAGCTGATGTTTCGCCTGGAAGTCCGCACCTCTACGCCGGCCTGGTTCAACCTCGCTTTGCCGCTGCTGGCTATCGGCGCTACGCTTGTCCTGTGCAGTGGCCTGATCGCGCTGGCCGGCGCCGGCGTGCTCAATGCGTATGGCGTGATGTTCACGGCCTCGCTGGGCGACAGCTATGCGATCACCGAAACGATGGTGCGCGCCGCGCCGATGATCTTCACCGGACTGGCGGTGGCGGTCGCCTTCCGGGCAAAATTCTGGAACATCGGCGCCGAGGGTCAATTGCTGGCCGGCGCGGTGGCCAGCTGCTTTGTCGGCGCCATCCCGATGCCGGGACCGCTCGCCATGGTGTTGATGGCGGTCGCAGGCGCTGCGGCCGGGGCCGCGGTCGCGCTGGTGCCGGCGACCCTCAGGGTAAAATTCAAGGTCGACGATGTCGTCAGTTCGCTGCTGCTCAATTCGGTCATCTACTACGCGCTGATGGCGCTGATCGAAGGACCGTGGAAGGACTCCTTCAGCGGCTATCCGATCTCGCCGCCGATAGAGGATTCGGCCAATTTCCCTGTGCTGATCGAAGGTACAAGGCTGCATCTCGGCGTTATCGTGGCGCTGCTGGCGGCACCGCTGATCTGGTTCCTGATCGTGCGCACCACGCTCGGCTTCAGGATAAGGGTCACCGGCGAAAACCCGGAAGCGGCCAGATATGGCGGCATCCATGTCGAGCGCGTGCTGATCTCGACAGCGCTGCTGTCCGGCGCGCTGGCCGGACTGGCCGGCGTCGGCGAGGTCGGCGGCGTGCATTTCCAGGTGATGAGCGACATCTCGCCGGGCTACGGCTATTCCGGCATCGTCGTTGCCATGCTGGCGCGGCTCAACCCGCTTGGCGTCGTGCCGGCGGCGATCTTCCTTGCCGCCGTGATGACCGGCGCCGAGGCGATGTCGCGGGCGACCGGCGTGCCGGCCTTCCTCAGCGATGTCATCCAGGGCACCGCACTGCTCGCCATGCTGGTGGCGCTGCTGTTCACCGCCTATCGCATCCGCCGCGTCGGGGTTGCCCGATGAGCGCGGTGTTCGAACAGATCTTCCAGGTCGGCTTTCTGGCCGCGATCATCCGCATCGCCACGCCGCTGGCTTTTGCAACGCTGGGCGAAATGTTCTCGGAACGGGCAGGCGTGCTCAATCTCGGCATCGAAGGCATCATGCTTTTGTCGGCGATGACAGGCTTCACCGCTGCCAGCCTCAGCGGCAGCCTGTGGCTCGGCGTGCTGGCGGCGGTGCTGACCGGCATGCTGATGGGTGCGCTGCATGCGTTGTTCACGGTGGTGCTCGGCCTCAGCCAGCATGTCTGCGGCATCGGCGTGACGCTGTTCTCGTCGGGCCTTGCCTATTTCCTCTACCGGCTGATCTTCGGCCAGCAGTCTGTGCCGCCCAACATCAATGGTTTTCAGACGCTGCCGATCCCGATCCTGTCCGACATTCCGGTGCTCGGGCCGGCGGTGTTCAACCAGTTCGCGCTGGTCTACATGGCGATCCTGGCCATTCCGTTGGCCGCTTTCATACTCTACCGCACGCCATGGGGCCTGTCGGTGCGCATGGTCGGTGAAAATCCGCGTGCTGCCGATTCGGCCGGTGTCAGCGTCATCGCCACGCGCTTTCAGGCGGTTGTCCTCGGCGGCGCGCTGATGGGGCTGGCCGGCGCCTTCCTGTCGATGGCGCAGTTCAACGCCTTCACCTTCGGCGTCGTCTCCGGGCGCGGCTGGGTGGCGATCGCGCTGGTCGTCTTCGGTCGCTGGGATCCATGGCGCTCGGCGGGTGCGGCACTTCTGTTCGCCTTCGTCGATGCCTTGCAGCTGCGCATGCAGGCGAGCGGGCTCGGACACATCCCCTACGAGGCGTTCCTGATGCTGCCGTTCATCTTCACCATCGTCGCCATGGCTGTGATGTCGCGCAACGCGGTGGCACCGTCGGCGCTGCTCAAGCCATTTAGACGGGAAGAGCGCTGACAGCCGGGCGGCTGTCGGCGTAGCTGTTCACATCGCGGTAAAACCGTTGTCGACGAACAGATGCGTGCCGTTGACGAAGCTCGACTCGTCGCTGGCGAGGTAAAGCGCCGCCCTCGCCACCTCTTCCGGCTCGCCGATGCGGCCCTGCTGCGCGGCCAGCGCTGCGTCCGAGACATCGACGCCGAGCCTGCCGAGGTCGGCAACCTCGCGCAGGCCGTGCGGCGTGCGGATGAAGCCCGGGCAGACGGCGTTGCAGCGGATGTTGCGGTCGCGGAACTCGACGGCGATGGCGCGGGCGAACATGTGGCAGGCGCCCTTGGTGGTGTCATAGAGCACTTCGTTGGGAGTAGCCGCCACCGCCGAGATCGACGAGGTGCAGACGATCGAGCCGCCGCCCGCCGCAATCATGCCGGGCAAAACGGCGCGCGTCATCAGGAACATCGAGCGCACATTGACGGCATGCAGCCAATCCCATTCCTGCACCGTGGTCTCCAGGAAGGGCTTTATCACGATGGTGCCGGCGTGGTTGAACAGCACGGTGATGGGCCCGAGTTTTTCGATAGCACCCTTCACGGCGGCTTCGACCTGTGCCTCGTCGGAGACGTCGGCGACAAAATGCTCGGCGACATGGCCGCGTGCCCTGATTGTCGCTGCGGTTGCGGCGGCCGCCTCGCCGTTGCGGTCGATGATCGCCACCTTGGCGCCTTCGGC
>NZ_RZPW01000622.1:0-3846 GCF_003998455.1 Mesorhizobium sp. M7A.F.Ca.CA.001.08.2.1
ATCCCACACCGATCAGGCACAGGGTTGGTCCGCTGATCGGTCGCAGGATTCTGGCGTCGTCGGCGATGATGGGGCCATGCAGAGCACGGAGCAGGACAGATGAACACCCAGGACAACCCAAGCCTTGCCGGGCTGATCACCGACTTGGCCCAGAATGTCACCACTTTGGTGCAAACCGAGGCCAGGCTGTTTCGGGCCGAGCTTTCTGAAAAGCTTGCCAAAGCCGGAGCAGGTGCCGCGGAAGTTCTGGGCGGCGCGATCTGCTTGCTCGCCGCGCTAATGGTGTTGCTGCAGGCACTCGTTATTGCACTGACGCGGGCAGGACTTGGCGCGGGGTGGTCTTCCCTGCTGGTCGGCGTGGTCGTGGCGGCCCTCGGCATTATCCTGCTGCGGACCGGGACGGCCAGCATGGCGCCTTCGGAACTTACCCCCGACCGCACCCAGGAACAGCTCAAGCGCGACGCGAGCGTGATCAAGGAACAAGTGAGATGACTGAGAAATCCGCAGCCGAACTTGAACGCGAGGCCGAGGCAGCCCGTGCGCGGGTGATGGAGACCGCCGAATCCATTCGAGGCAGGATGACGCCGGGACAATTGCTGGATGAGTTCACCGGGCTGTTCTCGGGAGGGGAGAGTTCGGCCATGCTCGCCAACCTCAGAACGCAGGTCCGAGACAATCCTTTGCCGGTCACCATGGTGGGAGCGGGTCTGGCTTGGCTGATGTTCGGCAGTGGTACCGCAGACACCGCCCGCGGTTCGGCTGGCTACTCAATGCCCTCGGCGCCGGGACGACATGATGAACGGGAACGTGGAGGCTTGGGCAGCACGCTTTCCGATGCCGCCGCATCTCTGTCATCGGCTGCCACCAGCGTCGGCGATACCGTTTCCAGCGCGGCAAGCAGCGCCGCGGAGGGTTTGACGGGCAGCACGGCCACTGCAAGATCGGTGACCGGCGACATGGCGGCGAAAGCCGCCCGCTCCGCGCAAGATCTTTTGGAGAACCAGCCCTTGGCCATAGCGGCCGCGGGTCTCGCCATCGGCGCCGCCATAGGTGCAATGCTGCCCCACACCGCAACGGAGGATGAGCAGCTAGGCGCCTATGGCGACAAGCTTCGCGATACCGCCGAAACCATGCTCGACAGGGGTCTCGACGAGGCCAAGCAGGTCGCCGCCGAAGCCTATGGAACCATCAAGCAGGAAGCTGGCCGGCAACATATGGAAGCAGACACGATCGCCGATCAGCTCGGCGAGATCGTGAAGTCCACAGCAGACAAGACCGAGCACGCCGTGCGTGAACGGATTTCCGATCCATCTCAGCGTCAAACCTAGCTTGAATGGATCAACGATAGTCGGTCTCGTCAGAAGGGCCGGCGTTGTTGTTCAGACGATGAACCGCTCAATCATTTCAGAGCGTAGAGGTAGGCCGCGATATCGCGCGCCTGCTGCTCCGAAATTCGGGTCGATGGCATGGCCGTGCGCGGATTGATTTCCCTGGCAGATCGTATCCAGCGGATCAGGTTCTCTGGATTGTTGGCCAGCCCGCCGCCGATAAAGGTGCGGTCAGCAAGACTGGCGTCGAGGCGTGGACCGACCTGCCCTTGCGCGCCCGGCACGCCCGAAATCGTATGGCAGCCGGAACAACCATTCGCAGTCATGATCGGCATGGCGCGCGCAATGTCACCTCCCGTGGCCGCCTCCGCCTCGTGGCGGATGTGCGCCGCCTGATCGGACCACCAGGTCATTCCGGCCACGCCCGCAACGAGCAGCACCAGCGCGGCGCTGGCGCCGGCAAGCAGCTTAGACAAGCTCGTAGGCATGCGCAGCCTCCCCCCTTCCGCTCGCCTTGATCCACAGCGCGGCCAGCAGCAGCGCTGCGCCGCCATAGATCAGTCCAGCGGGAACCCACATCACCAGCCCGGCAAGTTGCTGGTCTTCCAGGGGGCTCAAATTCCATAGTGCCGCACCCACCGCGTTCTGCGGGTACCAGAGCCGCGGCGAGAGCAGCAGGAGCACGCCAAGCAGGCCAGTGTGCAGCGAGGTGACGAAAAGATGCATCACTGCGGTCCCATAGGCATGCTGGCGGCCGGGACGCGGCAAGAGTACCCACCAGAACAGCAGCCCTGTTCCGAAGAAGCTCGCGTGCTGTGCATAGTGCATCACGCCGCGTTCGAGCGCAGCCTCGAACAACGCCGGAAGGTGCCAGATCCATATGGCCAGGCCGTGGGCAATGGTCGCGCTGAGCGGTCGAGTTACGAAAGACCAAACCGCATTCAGCCATCTGCCGTGCCCGGCCATTCCAAGAATGCGCCGGACCCCGGCGGGAAATCCCCACATCAAGGCCGCAGCCGGGCTGGCGGAGACCAGCAGCGGCGCCGCCACGGCCATCAGCAGTTCATGCTCGATCATATGCGCCGCAAAGATCTGCTCACCGAGTGCATGAATCGGGCTGACCAACGCGGCCGTCAACACGCCCCATCCGGCCGTGAACAGCAGAGCCTGGCGCAGCCGCAGAGTCCTGCCGCGGCTGCTGCGCCGCCAAAGCCGGCCAGCTCCAACGACATATATCAGGGCAAGCA
This sequence comes from Mesorhizobium sp. M7A.F.Ca.CA.001.08.2.1, assembly GCF_003998455.1. Classification (NCBI taxonomy): domain Bacteria; kingdom Pseudomonadati; phylum Pseudomonadota; class Alphaproteobacteria; order Hyphomicrobiales; family Phyllobacteriaceae; genus Mesorhizobium; species Mesorhizobium sp. M7A.F.Ca.CA.001.08.2.1. The sequence goes on from NZ_RZPW01000622.1 coordinate 2,576, forward strand.
CGGCAAGTGGCAGGGTGATGGGCAGCGCGAGCGTCCACCCGGCCTCGGGTGCGCCGGCGCCATAGCAGATGGAAGTAGAGAACAGCCCGTCCAGATTCATCGCAGGCACTCATCCAGGATCAGCGCCGCGCTGCCTTGCATGAGGATCACAAGCGCAAACAGCAAGGCCGACAGCATGCCGAGATTGGCGACGAAGCGCTCTGTGGCGCGCGTACGCTCCGGCTTGAATGCGGCACCGCCTCGCCGCTTCGCCCGCCACGACAGCGCCCCGCCGAGCAGCGACAACAAGACGAGCAGCAGCGCCACGGGAAGCACGACCGGCACCTGGCGATTGCATTGCCAGGGCACCAGCGCATAATTCAGCTGTGTCGAGACCGCCCACGCCAGCGGCCCTGACAGAAGACCACCCCAAGACGTTCCCAGGCGTAATGCACGCATCTCAGCCTAGCCTCGGCACCCAGTAGATGAGCAGATAGATCGGAATCCAGGTCAGGACCACGAAGTCCCAGTAGAAGACATTGTCGCCGACATCGCCGAAGCGACGGCCGCTATAGCCGTGGCGCGTGAACATCAGCACAGTCAGCACGATGGTGTCGCCGACATCGGTGATGAGATGGGTGGTGTGCAGCCCGAGCAGCACCCAGAGCATCGATCCATAGGCATTGGTGTCCCAATAGATGTTGAGGGCCGGGAATTCGAACCAGCGCACGACGAGCGGAGCGATGCCGAGCAGCGACATGACCATCAGCCCGATCCGCACCGGCACCATCGAACATTGCTTGGCATAGCGGTGGAGGATGTGGTTAGGCACAAGGCTGACGATGAACAAAATGGTGACGATCGTTCCGGGCCAATGGTTCGGGCGCGGTGCGCTGAGGGGCCAGTCTGGCCATGACTGCGCAAGGTAGAGATAAGCGCCGGCCGCCAGCGCGAAGCCCGTGCCTTCCAGCGCCATGAAACCCAGCGTGCCCCACCAGGTCGGGCTGCGCGGACCGTGCCCGAAGGTGGGCAGGCCAGAAAGATCGGCGGCGGCGCGCTGCTTCATTCCTCGTCCTCCGGATCGCCCTTGGGCCAGAACCATCCGATCAACGTGATGGCGATTGGCGCGGCGCCCCAGACGATCGCCCAGGGCGTGAAGATTGAATAGAGAAACGTGCCGCCGACGGCCAGCGCCGCTAAAAGCGGCCAGATCGAAGGGGCGGCCGATTTCTCGCGAATGTCGGGATGAGCTTCGGCCACGGTCGAGATGAGGAGTTCGCGCGCGTCGACGC
>NZ_RZPW01000623.1:0-3836 GCF_003998455.1 Mesorhizobium sp. M7A.F.Ca.CA.001.08.2.1
GATCAGCCGGAACCAACTGATCCAGCGTTACCATCTCGAGCGCGGTCTGTTCAGGGGCGGGTCGCTTCAACATGACCCAGTGAATCAAAAACCCCCGGCAAATGCCAGGGGTTTGTCAGCAGCCTGACGGGGCCCGTCGGGGCCCCGTCATCAGGTCGGAAAGATGCGCTCGATCAGAGCTTGTGCCAGGTCTGGCTCTTGCAGATCAGCCCGCCGAGCACGCAGCCGCTCATCTTGAGAGAGGTGCCCGACAATGTCGCCTTGCCCGAATAGGTCTTGTCGTTTGCCGGATCGGTGATGTTGCCGGCATATTTGTTGTCGCCCGTCGCCTTGAGGGAGCCGATGGTCTTGCCGGCATATTTGCCGGACTTGAGCGTGATGGAAAACGAGCCGCCGCCAGCGATGGCTGCGGTGTCGCCGGCCTGCGTCTTCCAATTGCCCTCGATCGGATCGGCCCAGGCCGCACCGGCCATGATCAATGTGGCCGCAAGGGCCAGGCTCACTCTTCGAAACATGTCTTCCTCCCTTTAGATGTCCGGCCGGATGCTCCGCCTCGGTCTGCCGCTTACGCAAACGTAAGCTAATCCAGCTCCCGGCAAAACAAAAGCGGTGCCGCAACGGAAGACTTTCGGATTTTGAAGGGCCCCGAATGCGCCTCCTGGCCAAGGAAATGAAACGATCGGCGCATCGCCTTTGTCTCCTGTGGTTAGCGGAGTCTTGACTTGGCATCGGGAAATTTTCGTCAAATTTGACGCAAGCAGGCTGAATTGCTGGCTTTGTATCCTTAACGAATTTCCGCGTTTACCTCTTGTTTTAGCTTTGTTTTCCTCAAATTAAGCACGCCATTTAACGACGGATTCAAGCCTGCACGGCATTCTCGAAAGCATCGGAAGAGCAGCCGCCAAGGACGAAAGAAGGCAGCTCTCGGGAGCCTGACAGGGGCCGGAAACAGGGGATTGAAATGGCACGTTTTGAAATGCTTGAAGCAGGTTTCGGCGCCATGGGGGCAACTGCCCAGGCCGACATCCTTTTCGAACTGGGCATGATGTATGCGACCGGCCGCGATTGCGAGACCGATGTCGTTGCCGCCCACAAATGGTTCAACATCGCCGCCATCAAGGGCTCGGCCCGCGCCGCGGAACTGCGCTCGGAACTATCAGCGGCCATGTCGAAGGTCGAGATCGCCACGGCGCTTCGCGAAGCCCGCGAATGGATGACCATGCACTGAAATCTGCCAATCGCAGACGGGCCTATCGAAGACAGGGAAGCTCCGGGATCAAGGCCGCACAGACGGCCGGACCCGGCGAAATTGAAGGCCGCGCAAGACGGTCACGAGGGCAAGAGAAAGAACGCGGCAGGCCGCAAGGCCCAGTCGTGCGCGACACAGGGAAGCTGAGCGGGATTTTTAGGGCGGGGGCGCCTGGAGATTGCTCGACGGGCAAAAAAGCCACGACCAGCCGGAACAAGGCTGGCGTGGCTTTTTGCGTGGATGACGTCTTGCAGGCCCAATCGAGCGGCGCCAATGCGCCTAGACAGGCCGAATGAAGGATGAAATTGTCCCGCCTCTCTGGAAGAAGCGTGGCCGGGGCGGCCGCGCGTGAGTGGAGGAGTTCTACCATCATGAAAAAATTGAGTATTTTGAACGCGGCCATATTCGGCCTGATGATGAGCACGCCGGTCGCATTCGCCGACGATATCACCTTTGCGGTGATTGGCCCGATGACCGGACAGCTCGCCACCATCGGCGATCAGTTCAAGCAGGGCGCACAGGCCGCTGCCGATGAGATCAACGCCGCAGGCGGCGTCAACGGCTCGATGATCAAGCTTGATATCGAAGACGACCAGTGCGATCCCAAGCAGGCGGTGTCGGTTGCCAACCGCGTCGTCGCCGATGGCGTCAAGTTCATCGACGGCCATGCCTGCTCGGGTTCGAGCATTCCGGCCTCGGCCGTCTATGCCGAAGCCGGCGCGCTGATGATGAGCCCGGCTTCTTCCAACCCGGTGCTGACCGACGCGGCCGCCAAGGCCGGCTGGCCGACGATCATGCGCCTTTATACGCGTGACGATGCGCAGGGCGCCTTCATCGGCCCATGGATCGCCAAGAAGTTCGCCGGCAAGAATGTCGTCGTCCTGCACGACAAGAGCGCCTACGGACAGGGCGTGGCTGACGCCGTCAGGGCAACGATGAATGCCGGCGGCCTCAAGGAGGTCTACTATGACGGCATCAACGCTGGCGAGAAGGACTATTCGGCTCTCGTTACCAAGCTCAAGGACTTGAAAGCCGACGTCGTCTATTTCGGCGGCTACCATCCTGAAGCTGGCCTGATCCTGCGTCAGTCGGCGGAACAGAACCTGAAGTTCCAGCTGATCATGCCGGACTCCATCGCCTCGCCGGAATTCTGGCAGGTCGCTGGCCCGGCCGGCGAGGGCACCATGTTCGTCTTCCCGTCGGATCCGCAGGCAAAGCCGGAAGCCAAGGCAGCCGTCGAGAAGATCAAGGCCGGCGGTTTCGTGCCGGAGGGCTTCACGCTGTTCTCATACGCCACCATCCAGGCATTCGCCGAAGGCATCAAGCGTGCCGGCAGCGACGATCCGGCCAAGGTTGCCGAGGCGCTGAAGAACGGCACGCCGATCAGCACCGTCGTCGGTAATGTCACCTTCGACGAGAAGGGCGATCTCAAGAATGCCAGCTACGACATCAACCAGTGGCATGACGGAAAATATGCGCCGATCGCGCAGTAATCGCCGGCCCGGCGACTGAATAGCATAGAGAAATGGCCGGGTTCGTCCCGGCCATTTTGTTGTTTACCTTCAAACCGTCAGCTGGCTACAGCGATCGAGATAGCTTGTTCCTCGAAGAATCGCACCAGCACTGTCCCGTCGGTCACCTGCGCGCCCTCGGTGGCAATCTCGGCGATCACACCGTCATGCGGCGCGGCGATGGTGTGTTCCATCTTCATCGCCTCCAGGATCAGCAGCGGTTGGCCCTTGATCACGGCATCGCCCTTTCCCACGCGTACCAGCTTGACCAGTCCCGGCATCGGCGCGCGCAGGCTGCCTGAACCCGCCGCTGCCTCGTCGGCCCGTGCCAGCGGGTCCGGCACCGTAAAGGTGTAGCCGACGGCGCCTTCGAACACGGTGATGTGGCCTGGCCAGCGGGCGAGGCGTGGTGTTGAGCGAAAATCACGCGAATTGGTGTCGTCATAGGGCTTGTCCAGCGTCACCTGGAACCGCCCGTCATGCCGCACCGAAACTTTCGCCACGATTTCGTCTTCGCCAAACTTCAATCGTGTGCGTCGCGCCACGCTGTGGAAATGCGCATAACCGGCAAGCGACGACCACGGATCGTTGGGTGACGGCGATACTCCGGCGCCGGAGGCCGCAACGGCCGCGGCAGCGATGGTTTCGCCAGTCGGCGGCGCGACCTCGGTCAGCGCCGTCTGGTGCCTGGCGATCAGGCTGGTGTCGACATCGCCTGCGGCGAAATCCGGATCGGCGGCGAGAGCGGCAAGAAAGGCGGTGTTGACGGTCGAGCCGGCGACCTCGGTTCGCGACAGCACTGCACCGAGAGCTTCGAGAGCCGCCTGCCTGTCCGTTGCGTGGACGACCAGCTTGGCAATCATCGGGTCGTAATAGGGCGAGATGGCGTCACCCGCTCGCACGCCAGTCTCGATGCGCATCGTGGCGCCTTGCGGGGCCGCATCCGGAAATTTCAGATGATGCAGCGTACCGGTCGCCGGCAGGAACCCTTTTGCCGCGTCCTCGGCATAGATGCGCGCCTCGAAGGCATGGCCGACGAGCGCGATCTCGCTTTGCGTCTTGGGCAGCTTTTCGCC
>NZ_RZPW01000624.1:0-3832 GCF_003998455.1 Mesorhizobium sp. M7A.F.Ca.CA.001.08.2.1
GGGAAGATGCGCACGCTCGGCACCTGCCTGGTCAACTGGCTGATCTCGGCCATGATCTCCTGCTGGCTGCGGCTGCGCTCGTTCCACGGCGCCAACGTCATCACCATGAAGCCGGAATTGTAGGAGCCGTTCTGGCCGGCATTCTCGAAGGTCGAGCGGATCTCGCCGGAATCGCGCATCGGCTGGATCAGTCTCTCGATCTTCTGCATCTGCTGCGTCGTATAGTCGAGGCTGACGCCTTGCGGGGCGCTGATGCGCAGAAGCACGGCGGCGCGGTCCTCGGTCGGCGTCAGCTCCTGGCGGATGGTGCCGAACAGCGTGAAGGCGGTGCCGGCAAACAGCACCGCGACCAGAAGCACGATCCATGGCGCGTCGAGGCAGGCGTGTAGGCCGCGCTTGTAGGCCGTACTGAGCGCGCCGCCGATGCGGGCGCCGATGCCATGGCCCCCTTCGTGGTGGAGCGATGCGCTGGTCAGCATGCGCGAGGCGAGCATCGGGCACAGCGTCAGCGCCACAACGCAGGACAATAGCACCGACATGGCAAGCACGAAGCCGAATTCGCGGAACAGGCCGCCGGTCTGGCCGGGCAGGAACGAAATCGGCACGAAGACGGCGACCAGCGTCAAGGTGGTGGCAATGACGGCGAAAAACACTTCCTGCGCGCCAAGCACGGCGGCGGCGCGGGGCCCCATGCCTTCATTGCGTCGTCGCACGATGTTTTCGAGCACGACGATGGCGTCGTCGACGACCAGTCCCGTCGCCAGCACCAGAGCGAGCAGGGTCAGGATGTTGACCGAGAAGCCGGCCAGATAGATGGCAGCGATGGTGCCGATCATGGCGACCGGCATCGACAGGCCGGGGATCAGCGTCGCGCGCCAGTCGAGGAGAAACACATAGATGACGATCAGCACCATAGTCACGGACAGGCCGAGTGCGATCTCGACCTCGTGCACCGCGCCCTTGACGAAGACGGCGTCGTCGCTGGTGATCTTGATCGACATGCCCTTGGGCAGGTTTTCCTGCAGCTTGGCGACGGCGGCCTGGACACCGGTCGAGATGTCCAGCGTGTTCGATTCCGCCTGGCGGATGATGCCGATGCCGATGCCGGTCTTGCCGTCCGAGCGCAGCGTGGTCTGGCCGACGTCGGGACCGAGCGTGACGGTGGCGACGTCGCGGATGCGCGTCGTGCCGCCGACAATGATGTTTTCGAACTCTTCCGGCGTGGTCACGTCGGCAGTCGTGCGGACGATCAGGTCCTGGTTGGTCGTGGTGATCGAACCGGCAGGGGAATCGAAAGCGACCGAGGCAAGGGCGGCCCTGAGATCGGCAACCGTGAAGCCGAGGCTGGCCAGCTTGTTCTGGTCGACATCGATGCGAAAGATCTTGTCGCGGTCGCCATAGACCTGGACGTCGGCAACGCCGGGCACGGCGGCAAGCTCGTCCTCGATCTGGTCCTGGACCACCACGGTCATGTCCTGGATCGACATGTTGTCCGAGGTCACCGCCAGTCGCATCACCGCGTCGGAATTGGCGTCGGCCTTGACGATGCGCGGCGGATCGGCGGCGTCGGGCATCTGATTGGCGACGCGGCCGACAGCATCACGCACGTCCGAGGCGGCGACATTCAGATCGACGCCGTCGTTGAACTCGATGGTGACGCGGCTCGAGCCGAACGAGGAAGACGACGAGATCGACTTGACGCCTGAGACGCGGGCGACGGCGCCCTCGATCGTGTCGGTCAGTTCGCGGTCGACGGTCTCGGCCGCCGCGCCCTCGAAGGTGGTGGAAACAGTGACGACCGCGCGGTCGACATCAGGCAGTTCGCGGATCTCGACGCCGTAGAAAGCGGCCAGGCCGGCGACCGCAATCAGTGTGTTGAGCACGAAGGCCATGACCGGCCTGCGGATGAACAGGGCGGTGAAGCCGGTCTCGCTGGCGGTGTTGATGGTTCCGGTCATGAGCCTGCGGCGGCGTCCGCGGCGCGCTGCTCTTCGCCGGCAAGGCGAACCGCGCCGCCCTCGCTGACGCTCTGGGTGCCTTCTGTGACCACCATGTCGCCATTGTCGATCTCGGCGTCGATCAGCACGGTCTCGGTGTTGCGCTGGATGATGCGCACCGGGACCCGCCTGGCCTTGCCATCCTCGATCTGCCAGACATAGGCGCCGTCCGACCCCCACAGGATCGCCAGCGGGCTGACGGCCGGATAGGTTTGCCCCGGAAATTTCATGGTGATGCCGAACGACATGCCGGCGCGCAGCGAATCGGCCGGGTTGGCGATCTTGGCCTTGACCAGCAGGGTGCGGCTCTTTTCATCGATGTGGTTGTCGATGGCCGAAACGGTGCCGCTATAGGCGTTGCTGGGATTGGCGATCGGCGTCGCCGTCAATTGCGCACCGACCTTGACGGCGGCGGCGAAGCGCTCGGGCACCAGGAAATCGACCAGGATCGAGGACCGGTCGTCGAGCGTGGCGATAGCCGACTGGTTGGTGACGTAATTGCCGGCCGAGATCGGCAGGATGCCGACGGTGCCGGCGATCGGCGCCAGGATCGACCGGCGCTGCAGTGCAAGTTCCGTGTCCTGAAGCGCCAGCTTGGCGCCCGCCAGCACCACCTCGGCGTCAGCCACGGCTACCGGGGTCGCGGCATTGGAGGCACGCAGCGACTTGACGCGGTCGAGCTTGGACTGAGCGTCCTGCAAGGCGAGCTTGGCACGGTCCTGAGAGATCACTTCGGTCTCGGAATCGAGGGTGGCGAGGATCTGTCCCTTTTCGACATGGCTGCCGGACTCGACCAGCAGTTCGGCGAGGCGGCCGGAGCTGTAAGGATTGACGGTCACCGAGGCGTTGGCACGGCCGGTGCCGATCGCCTGTAGGCGGTCGTTGATAACAGCCGAAGTGGCCGCCAAGGCGACCACGTTCACCCGCTGATTGCCGTTGCGGCCGTTTGCCTGCCTCGCGTTGGCGGCACCGGTTTCAGCCGGGGGCGTTGCCGCGTAAGCCCAGTCGATGCCCCAACGTGCCAGCACGTCCGGTGCGCCGGGATAAAAGCGCAGCCAGGCGGCTGCCGCCACCACCAGCACCATGAGTGCAAAAAGTATCTGTTTCCAGGCGGCCATCAGCACTCCGGTTGGTAAAACAATCCTTCCGTCTACCGGTTTCCCGGAAATGAAGCAGACGCAGCGAGGCTATTGTAAGGCAAAGAAGCCGTCTCGATATCGCGTCTTTATGACAATTCTCCGGGTGCTGCGCACATTAAATATATGTAACGTTTGAGAAAATATGCGTAACGCTTCGGATCATCGCATATGCACTAACGCAGACTTTCCATCTCGCGAATGCGTTTGGCGCCTTCTGCTTCCAGTTGCCTGGTGACGGCAACGATCAGCGTTTCGGCGACGACGAAAAGGGCCGCCGATGAATCCCATGCCGACGGCACCGCAGTTCGTCCGGCGATGACATGGCGAGCAAGGCGGGCGATCGGCGACAGCCACTGGTCGGTGAACAGCACGATCTGCACGCCACGCTGATGCGCCTTCTCGGCGAAGCGGAGGAGGCTGTCCTGGTAGCGCCTGATGTCGAAGATGACCAGCACGTCGCGCTTGCCCATGTCGATCAGCCGGTCACGCCACATGCTTTCCTGCCCGGCGAGGTGAAAGACATCCGGCTGGATGATGGCGAGGTGGGCGGCCATGTAGCGCGCCAGCGGATCGGTGAAGCGGCCGCCGATCAGGAAGGTCTTGCCGCGCCGGTCCGCCAGCCGGGCGGCGATATCGGCAAGCTGCTTGTCGGACAGGTGCCTGAATGTCTCGCGCATATTGTCGAGCGTCGCTTCC
>NZ_RZPW01000625.1:0-3823 GCF_003998455.1 Mesorhizobium sp. M7A.F.Ca.CA.001.08.2.1
AGAAACAGGTTCCAGCCCTACGAAAAAGATTAATCGCGGGTGGCCCGCCACCGGGTCTCGGAGCCAGTGGCGGGCCTTGCTTGGCTGTTTCAAGGAGATTTCCTTACCAAGCGCATTCCGAACTTCGACTGCGGACGCATGTTCCTCCCAGGTCGGTGCAAGAGTTTATGCACCCGGTGGCAATCGATGCATTGGCCAAGGGACGCCCAACAGGTCAACAGACCTTAATCGGCTTTCCAGCGCGCAACATGGCCCGCGCAATTGCGAGTTGCGTTTCCAGCCTAGCGTTCTCTTTCTGAGCCATATTGTTGGCCGCTATGAGCCGTTTCAGCGCCCGCAATGTCTCGCCTCGCGTCCATCCCGCCTCCAGCATGCAATCGACAATCGCCTGAAAGCCCGGCTCCATGGCCTCCTGGCAGTCGATGGCTCGGTCCTGATAATCGTCCTGTCGCTTGGGCGGATTGACCATATCTGCGTTCTCAGTTGGCGGGGCCTTTGGGCTTTGTCTCGGACGTAGATCCGTCGAGGAGATCGAGAAATGAGTGCAACGCCTTCACCATCATCCGAGCGCCGTTTTCGCTCAGGGTGAAGGATCGCTTCCCCTCGGCAGTTAATAGCCCGACAAGGCAGACCTCGGGATTATCGCGGTCATCGATTTCGATTGTGACGCCCGAGACCGCTGGCAGCATTACGTCCTTTGGCTTCTTCGGCATCACCACAACCTTGATACGTTCTCACTCCGTTCCCATCTTGGGCGGGCCTCGATCCTTGTCAATGAGACGACCTGAATGTGTGGACGCGTTTTTGTAAAATCGACCATCCCGGACATGGTGCGGCGCTTCGAGTTCGCGCACCCTGGCGACGTTGAGCGTTTGGGCAACGGGTTCCCGGTCTGGAATGGCGCGCCCAGCCTGACCTATCCAATCATTGTACGTGAAGAGCTTTCCACGAGCATGGCCGGTTTCCTTTCTGCGAAGTGGGGGCTGGTTCCCGGCTGGGCGCGCGATGGCGGCGGGCGGCCACCGCCTGTCAATGCGCGGTGCGAGACGATTGCCAGCAACGGCATGTTCCGAAAAGCATACGCCGCGCGCCGTTGCCTGGTGCCCGTCGACGGCTATTTCGAATGGCAAAAGCTCGATGGTTCGGGCACGAAAAAGCAGCCTTACGCTATCGCGATGACGGAGGACGAGCCTTTTGCCATGGCTGGAGTATGGGAAGAATATGCCGACAAGGCGACCGGCGAGTTGATCCGGACCTTCGCTGTCGTCACCTGCGAGCCCAATACGTTGATGGCGACGATCCATGATCGGATGCCGGTTATTCTGGCGCCTGCCGATTACATGCGCTGGCTCGGACCGGAACTGGATCCACGCGACCTCATGAAGCCATATCCTTCGGAGCTGATGAAGATGTGGCCGATCGACAGGAAGGTCGGAAGCCCGCGAAACAACACGCCGGACATCATTGACGAAATTGGCGTGGGACCAAACGACCTTTTCGACGTTTGAGCCTTTACACTGAACGGTCGCGGTAGGAATATTGTCCTCAGGTGGGGCGACTCTCAAAAGGTGTCGCAATGGCTAGGTCAAAACCCTCAAAGCAGTTATCACAGGCTGAAATCGAGCGCTTCCTGGTGGCAGCGGAAGCGCTGCACCTAAGCATCATCAAGCCGTTCATATCGCCACATTGCGACCACTACAGGCAGACGCGCGTCCTGCATGAGGTGCTATTGAAGGCCGTGCGGGACGTCACCGGGAAAGAGGTCGAGTTCATCCGGTGGAACACCACTGGACCGGTGCTGCCCCCTAAGGCTGGGTAAGCGCCTGGCGGCCGGGGATCGATCAGGCCGAACCCGCAGAACTGACAATGACCGCGATGCGGATAGCGACGGCATCAAGTCCGCCGTCGTAAATTCTCGTGAGGACGTGTTCCGCAGTTTCAGCCCTTTGGGCAGTGCAACCGCGAACGTCGCCACCGCCCAACCTTGCCGGCCTGTTGGCGACGCAATCCCAAACTCCCCACAATCCGTCGCGCTCAACATGACAATAGAATCTGTGCTTGTGATTTTCCACGCAAGGTAAACCCCCCGCATCCCCATTGGGGTCCAATCTATCCAGGAAGGTGGTTAATGGGCCCGCGTTTGCCGATCGCACTTTAGGCTGGCCGCAGTGGTCCGTCGCCCCACGGTGGACTCCTCACTGCACCGGCCACGACATCAGCGCGGTCAGACGGCTGCCGATGCGAAATCGGCGAGATGCGGGAACAGAGTTCAGACGCCGACGTTTTTTCCCCAGGTCACGCGATTTGCGCGTGTAGAACTAACGGAGGAAAAAATGAGCATCAAAATGCTTACGATGGGCGCGATGGCGCTCGCAGTGATGACGGGCTCAGCGCTGGCTGGCAGCAGCACCACTTCCGCGCTCGATGATCCTGCAAAGATGTCACCTTTCTTCACGGATGCCGGCATGAAAACCTTGAGGTCGGAAGCGGATTTCAAGACCGCATGGATGTCCATGAAACCGGATGAACAAAAGGCGGTGCTGAAAGACTGCGGCGACACCACGCTCAACAAGTCGCACGCTGATTTCTGTGCCATGGCCAAGAAGATGGGCGGCTGAGAATAACCGCTCTAGGCATTGTTCCCGAAACGTATTTGGCCCGTCCCTTAGGCACGGGCCTTTTTCTGCGGACCATTCCCTTGCGAGCCATGTTGCTAAGCGCTCCCGTCGGTCTCGCTTTCCTCGTCAATCATCCGGACTGGCAGATAAGCATTCGTTTCCAGCCACTCACGCAAGACGATCTGAATGAGCTCCGACCGGCCGATTTTCATTTCAGCGGCAATGGAGTTCAGTGCGTCCTGTGTTGCTGGCTCTAGCGGGAGGCCGGCGACGTTCCGGAGCATCAACGCAGCGCGCCGAAGCATGATCTGAAGATCCCCTCGCGACATGTCGGCGATGCTATCGGCGGCGTTCTCCAGTTCTTTGGCGAAGGATGATAGGGGCATGGCTCTCATCCTAAAGACAACAGCGGAATAATACACAGCAATTCAATTGAACAACGGGTGTATCGGGGAACGCGGCAAAATTATCCTGGTTGGATTGGCAGCAGGGATCACGGTTCACCTGGGCGGGCATCAATGGATGAAAGGACATGAGATGCACCTTGCTGAGCTTACCAAGTATGCGGTCCAGGGACAGCGTCATTCACAGCGTATGCAGAGAACCGGCATCGGCAACGGCGGCTGGCCACTGTGGACCGAGGCGGAGACAGAAATATGCCGCTCGCTCTATCCAGACTACAAGGCCATGCGCAAGGCGTTGCCACATCGCACCCAAGCCGCCCTGGCGACACGATGCCAGACACTAGACATAGCTAAGAGGCGCCGTATCTGGACGGCAAGAAGTGATGCATTGTTTCGGAGACTCGATCGGACAGCAAGTGCGTCAGAGCTTTGCGCCGCGTTTCCTGACCACAGCCTCAAGAAATTATGCTGCCGAGGCAGCGCCCTGGGTCTTTCCCGCCCTAAAGTTCGCTACAAGCCTACTGGTTTGCTTTACTCGACGAACTTCGATCGGAATGTTCGCGACGAAACGTAACCATGGCCGAACTTGACGAATTTGCGAGGTCAAAGCGCTACTTCCGTCACAAAAACTGGAGGGGCGCCCGAGGCTTTGTCGACTACAATGCCATTGTGCGCGGAATACGAGAACTCGGCGGTACAGTCCACATCGAATGGAGCGAGCAATGAGCGCCTTCTTCCGGTGCCGGGTCGAGGCGACGATCGAGCACATGATAGCCCTTCTGGATGAGATGGATGGTGATC
>NZ_RZPW01000626.1:0-3817 GCF_003998455.1 Mesorhizobium sp. M7A.F.Ca.CA.001.08.2.1
AACTCATCGTGCGCGTGTATTTGCCGCCGAACAGGTTCTTGTTGGCCCATTCGAAGTCGTAGAGCATGCCGAGCGCGCGCCGCACGACCGGGTTGGCGAATTTCGGCAACCGCGTGTTGAACAGGAAACCGGTCACCACCGGCGGAATGCCGGTGTCGAAGGTTTCGGCGATCACGTCGCCCTTGTGGAAGGCCGGAAAATCGAGATCGCGCTCGCGCTTCACCGGATCGCTGTCGTCATCGATGGCGCAGAGGCCTTTCTTGAACGCTTCGAGCTTGGCGTTGGCGTTGAGGAAATACTCGATGGTGATCTGGTCGTAATTGTCGAAACCGCGCTTGGCGGGGACATCCTTGCCCCAATAGTCCGGGTTGCGCTTGAAGACGATGCGCTGGCCTGGCTGCACCTGCGCGATCGTATACGGACCGCTGCCGATCACCGGCTTGAGCGTCGTCCTGTCGAAAGTCTCCTTGTCGAAGGCGTGCTTCGGGATGATCGGGGTCAGCGCGATGATCAGCGGGAATTCGCGATCGGCCTTGTCGTTGAAGGTGAAGCGCACGCTGTAGTCGCCGGTCTTTTCGAGCTTGGCGACCCTGGCCATGCGGTCGCTGTAAGGCGGGCGGCCTTTGTCGGTGTAGACATCATAACTGAACAGCACGTCCTCCGGCGTCACCGGCTGACCGTCCGACCATTTGGCCCTCGGATTGAGATGGAACTCGATGCTCTTGCGCTCCGGATCCATGTCGGCGCTTTCGGCCAACAAACCGTAGAGCGTGAAAGCCTCGTCGGCATTGCGCTGCATCAACGGCTCGAAGACCAGATTGCCGAAGATCGTATCCATCATGCCGCGCGCCGTGGTGCGCAGGCTCTTGAGGATGAAAGGGTTGAGATTGTCGAAGCTGCCGACGACGCAATAGGTGATCGAGCCACCCTTCGGCGCGTCGGGATTGACGTAGTTGAAATGCGTATAGTCGGGCGGCAGCGCCGGCTCGCCCTGCATGGCGATGGCGTGCTTCGGCTCCGATGCGGCCGGCTGATGCGAAAGGGCGAGAAACGATATCGCGGTGATCAGCCAAACAAGAACGCGGCCCATGACCGTCTCCTTACTGGGCGGCTTGATGATTCGGACTGCACCCTAGCATGGCGCCACCGCGCTCCGGCCAGATACATCAGCCCAAATCGCACGGCCCAAATCGCACGGCCAAGAATCGCAGGCGCCGGGCTGGATTCGGCCTCGCTTGCAGTGTAACACGCCCTCCGAAGTCATTCTGTTGCCTCATTTCGGCAACAGGTAGCTGGACCACACGGCACGAAGAAGCCGGTCCCGGGATCATTTGAGAGGAAGTGCACGACATGACGAGCCTGAACAGCAACGCGTACCGCCTGTCGGTCATGGCCGCTGGCGTGGTCGGCTTTCTCGGCGCAGGGCTTCCCGCCGCTTCCGCACAGCAGCAGCAGCAGATTCCGCAAGGCTGGTTCAAGGCCTGCACCAAGCAGGAAGACGTCGACATTTGCAACGTCCAGAACATCACCACTGCCGGCAATGGCCAGCTGGTCACCGGCGTCAGCCTGATCGAGCTCAAGGGCAAGGTGAACCGCAAGGTGTTCCAGGTGACGGTTCCGACCGGCCGTCTGGTGCCTCCCGGCATCGGCCTGCAGATCGACACCGGCAAGGCGCAGAAGCTCGACTATGTGATCTGCTTCCCGGATCGTTGCGTGGCCGAAGTGCCGCTGACCGATCAGCTCGTCGCGGCATTCAAGAAAGGCCAGGCGATCACGCTGACTTCGGTCAATTTCCAGAATCAGCCCAATCCGATCAAGATCGCCCTGCAGGGCTTCAGCGGCGCCTATGACGGCCCGGCGCTGCAGCAGTCGGACATCGAGGACAGGCAGAAGAAGCTTCAGGACTTCGTCGCCAAGAACAACCAGGATTTCGCCAAGAAGCTCAAGGAAGAGCAGGACAAGGCGAAGACCGCCAACTGATCGGCCGATATCGCCGAGCCAACAAAAAAGCGGGGTTCATGCCCCGCTTTTTTTGTGACTGTCTTCCAGCAGGCTAATGCCTGGACTGCCGCTTCTGTTGGTAGCCGCCGTCCGGCTTCTTGTCGAACATTTCCTTGATCTGCGGATGCCGGACCGGCTCGCCCGACTGGTCCTCGAGCAGGTTCTGCTCGGAGACGTAGGCGATGTATTCGGTCTCCGAATTCTCGGCGAGCAGATGATAGAAAGGCTGATCCTTGCGCGGCCGCACGTCGGCGGGGATGGCTTCGTACCATTCGTCGGTGTTGGCGAATTGCGGATCGACATCGAAAATGATGCCCCTGAATGGAAACAGCCGGTGGCGAACCACCTGTCCGATTGCGAATTTGGCTGTTTTCATCGTACTCACCACTGAATTCCTTGAGCTTATTTGGCGCAGACCGCGCATCAATTCAATCCCGAGGCGCTTGACGCCCTATTAAGCAACGGGTTAGCCCGGCGCCAGGGTTTCGGACCAGCATAAAAATGTCTGACGTCGTCGGTCTTGTTCTTCCATTCTTCGGCTTGATTTTTGTCGGCTTTCTGGTGGCGCGCATCACCAGGCAGCCGCTGGACGCGCTCGGCTGGATGAACACGTTCATCGTCTATGTCGCGCTACCGGCACTTTTCTTCCAGCTGCTTGCCAAGACGCCGTTTGAAGACCTGACGGAATGGCGCTTCATCTTCGGTTCGGTCGTCTCGACCTTCATGATATTTTCCTTGATGTTCATGGGGTCGGTCCTGACCTCGCGCGGCGAGATAGCGCAATCGACCATCAAGGCGCTCGCGGCCGCCTATGGCAATATCGGCTATATGGGGCCGGGGCTGGCGCTGCTGGCCTTCGGCGAGGAGGCGGCTGTGCCGGTCGCCTTGATCTTCTGTTTCGAGAACATCATGCATTTCGCCATCGCGCCCATGATGATGGCGCTGTCTGGCGACGAGAAGACCACTCCTCTCCGGCTTGCCCTGGGCGTCCTGCGCAAGATCGTGCTGCATCCGTTCATCATCGCAACCGCCCTGGGTGTCGGCGCCGCCTATATCGGCTTTCGACCGCCCGTGCCGGTGGAGCGATTTCTGGAATATCTTTCCCGTGCGGCCGCACCTTGCGCGCTGTTTGCCATGGGCGTCACGCTGGCGCTCAGGCCACTCAATCGCGTCCCGCATGAGATGGTTCCGATCGCGGCGCTGAAGCTGATCCTGCACCCGTTGCTCTGTTATGTCGTGCTGAGCTGGATCGGCAATTTCTCTGAGACATGGGTCTTCTCGGCGGTGCTTCTGGCCGCATTGCCGACCGCCACGAACGTCTTCGTCATCGCCCAGCAGTATGGCGTCTGGGTACAGCGAGCGTCGGCCAGTGTGCTGATCACTACCTGCCTGTCGGTCGTGACCGTTACCGGGCTGCTCTACCTGATCCGGCACAATATCCTAGCGCCGGACCTGTTTCCCTAACCCGCCGGCAAGCGCGGCAAAACCGCTGCCGGGACGAAGCCCCTCGCGCATGAAAAAAGCCCGAAGCGGCGCGAAGCCTCCGAGCACGCCGAGCCCGGCAACGCGGGCCATCTGCGCCGGCAGCATGTCGGAAAGCAGCGACATGTTGAGCAGGTTGACCGCGCTGCTGCGCGCCAGAATGTCGGGGCGGCGCTTGAAATCGTAGGCTGCAAGCGCCTTGGCTGCGCCCGGATCGGATCGATTTTCACAAGCGATTCCAATTAGATCGTCGACGTCTCTGATGCCGAGGTTGAGGCCTTGCGCACCGATCGGCGGAAACACATGGGCGGCTTCGCCGACCATGTGTTTCCGC
>NZ_RZPW01000627.1:0-3797 GCF_003998455.1 Mesorhizobium sp. M7A.F.Ca.CA.001.08.2.1
CTCGAGGGCAACCCGGCGCCGCACGACATCCTGGCGATCAAGGGCGTGGAGGCACTTGCTTCCTACCTCGTCAACGAGATCCAGGAAGTCTACCGTCTGCAGGGCGTGTCGATCAACGACAAGCACATCGAGGTGATCGTTCGCCAGATGCTGCAGAAGGTCGAGATCACGGTGCAGGGCGACTCGACCTACATTCCGGGCGATCATGTCGACGTGATCGAACTGGAAGAGGTCAACGAGCGTCTGGTCGAGGACGGCAAGAAGCCGGCCGAAGGCCTGCCGGTGCTGCTCGGCATCACCAAGGCATCGCTGCAGACGCCGTCCTTCATCTCGGCCGCCTCCTTCCAGGAGACGACGCGAGTGCTGACGGAAGCTGCCGTTGCCGGCAAGACCGACATGCTGCAGGGCTTGAAGGAAAACGTCATCGTCGGCCGGTTGATCCCGGCCGGTACCGGCGGCACGATGAGCCAGATCCGGCGCATCGCCACCTCGCGCGACGAACTGATCATCGACGAGCGCCGCAAGGCCTCGGGTGTGGAAGTCGCCGAGCCGATGCTCGCCGATATGACCACCGCCGCGCAGTAAGCGCGGACGGAACGTGAAGAGGAAAAGGGGCCGGTGGCCCCTTTTTCGCGTTTTGGCTTGCGCATCGGATCAGCGAAGATGATGGCTTGCGTCCAGATGCGGGGGAGCCTTGATGAGCGAAGAATACGACCTCGACAAAGCGGTCACCATCACATTGTCGCAGGCCAAGATGGCCGTCCTGATAGATATCTGCGCCAGGATCGGCGACTTCGGCCTGTCTCCGGAAGAGGAGTTCGTGCTGAGGGAAATCGAGGCGGCGGTCGAGCCGGAAATCGACTTCATCTTCGACCCCGGCTACAGGGCGATCGTGGCGGAAATCAAGAGCAAGCTCCGGCAGGAACTCGACCCGGAAGGCGCCCTGCGGGCTGCCGACAAGCATTTCGAGCCGGGCGCGCAAGCGATGATCTGGTTCGACGCGGCCCTGGAACATCCCGCGGATGATGATTTGCTAAGGCACTGCGTTGCGGCGGTTCTCGAGCTGAGCGCGCAGAGTGTGGATGTTGTTCACAGCGTCGCCGAACTCGGGGATGCGCCCGCCACCTGCGTCGTAGATGGCGCGTCGGAAGACGCCTATTCGCAACTCGTGACCATCTATCTCTCGGATATGTTTCAGCAACCGGATGCCGTCGAGAGCGGCGCGCGGCTGGCGCGGCTGCTCGACAGGTCATTGCTTCTCGCCAACGATGCCACGGCGGATCCCTACTCGTTCATTCTTGTGTCCAGGACGGGTGGGCAGTCGGTCGTGTCGGTTGCCTCGGACGAACTGGACGAGAACGGCCGGTATATTATCTTGAAGCCAGAGGCTCTTTGAGTGGGTCGAACGTCGACCCGCGGACGTCTCCGGAAAGGGCAGCACTTACGATGAGCAGGAACAATTGGGCGGCAGTCGACGACTACATCGTCGGTTCCCTCTTTGAGGCGGACCCCGTGCTTGATGCCGTTCTGGCGGCCAACCACGATCATGGCCTTCCGGCGATCGACGTGTCGCCGGCGCAGGGCAAGCTGCTTTCACTTCTTGCGCGCATGCAGGGAGCGAAGAAGGTCCTCGAAATAGGCACGCTGGGCGGCTATTCGACCATCTGGATGGCGCGCGCACTGCCTGCCGACGGCAAGATCGTGACGCTTGAACTCGATCAGCACCATGCTCATGTCGCGCGATCGAATTTCGAGCGGGCAGGGGTATCGGAGCGGGTGGAACTGCGGGTCGGTCCGGCGCTTCAGTCGCTCGCAGCACTTGGCACCGAGAATGCCGGGCCATTCGACTTCATCTTCATCGATGCCGACAAGCCGAACAATCCGCACTACCTATCCTGGGCCATGCGGTTGTCGCGGCCCGGAACGGCCATCGTCTGCGACAACGTCATTCGAGATGGTGATGTGGTGAACGAAGATGGCCGCGACGCCAATGTCGAAGGCGCGCGCGCCGCATTCTCATTCATCGGCAGCGAGAAGCGTCTGGACGGCACCGCCATCCAGACCGTCGGCGCCAAGGGCTATGATGGCTTTGCGATTGCGATCGTGGAGTGAGATCGCGCCATGATTGTCTGAATGACGCTGATATCAGACCAACTCGGCGGCTGTTCGTTTGTCGACCGGCTTCCCCCAATCCGTTGCTGCTTCGCAGCGGCACCTTTCCCCCCTCCGGAGGGAAAGGAAAGGAGCGTTGCTGAACGAGCGTTGGCGTCAATAGGTTCGCGCCCTTCCTCTACCCCGTCGATCGGGGGAGAGGTGGCTCGGCGTAGCCGAGACGGAGTGGGGGTCGACCTGGCACCAGCGTGCATTCACGCCAGGTCCGCGATCCCGTCGCGTGCACAGCTCAATCGAAAAACGCCTCGACTACGTTGCGCTTGCCGAGCATGAAGGCGTCAGCGACATGCTGGAGCGGGGCCAGATCGACATCGGAAACGCCGGCGCGCACGATCTCGGCGAAGCGCTTGTAGAGCATCGGATATTCCGCTTCCGGCTCTTCGTGAATGAGCTTGCCATCGATGGCGAGCTTCGAGCCGCCGCCCGACAGCACCATGGCGCCCTTGTCGGTGTCGGCCAGGATGTCCCAGCTTTGCGGGCCTGTCTGCAGCCAGTCGAGGTCCATCGTCACCGGCAGGCCATTCGAGGTGCGGAAGGTGACGCGCGCGGCAACCGGGGAGGCGCGGTTTTCGGGAAAGTCGAGCACCGCCGAGGTGATGAACATGGCCGGCAGGATATGGGTGGCAATCGACAGCGCGTTGATGCCGGGATCGAAGACGCCAAAACCGCCGGGAGCCCAGATCCATTCCTGGTTCGGGTGCCAGCGGCGCACATCCTCTTTCCAGTTGATGGCGGCCGAGCGGATGCGGGCTGAACTTAGAAAAGCACGTGCGGCCTCGACGGCCGGCGCATAGCGCGAGTGCCAGCTGGCGAACAGCGAGACGCCGTTGTGCGCAGCCAATGTCTTGAGGTCTTCGACCTCGCTGACAGTAGCGCCCGGCGGCTTCTCCAGGAAGACATGCTTCTTTGCCGTCAGCGCCGTCCGCGCCGCGTCGTAGCGGAATTGCGGCGGCATGCAGAGCGAGACGGCCTCGAGCTCGGCTACGGCGTCGAGCATGGCTTCGATGGTGGGGAAATTCGGGATGTCATCCACCTTGCCGTGACGGCTGGCGGCCGCGACGAGGCGATAGTCCTGGTCTTTCGCCAGGGCCGGCAGGTGCTGGTCGCGGACGATCTTGCCGACGCCGACGATGCCTATCTTGATGGGCTGGGACACGGCCGCTCCGTCTGTTTGATGATGGTGATGGCTTCTTATCAGAACACTTGCCTCGGGCAAGCCGAAGCCGAGCAGCCAAGCTCAGCCTTCCCTTAGCGGCAGCACATTTGTCGGCTGGGAAGGCCTCGGTCGCCGATTCGGTTCGGCAGTCGATTCGAAAGCTGGACCCGGGTCAGATCGGCACGTCGAAGGTAACGATCGACACTTCGCCTTCGAGCGCGCCCTGGAAGGCGGAAATATGCGGCTCTTCGTCGGGGATGCCGTCCATGTCGCCGATCTGGTCGAGCTCGGCCTCGGCGTAACCTTCGGCGGCAAGCGATTCGAGCGCCCGGCGCACCGCCGAATCGTCGTCGGGCGCAACCAGCATGACGTGGACGCCTTCCGGTTTGCCGCCTTTTTTCTTCCACACCCGGCCGGTGATGATGGTGACCGGGCGTTCTTCGTTGTCGTTCACGGGCCGATTCCTCTT
>NZ_RZPW01000628.1:0-3790 GCF_003998455.1 Mesorhizobium sp. M7A.F.Ca.CA.001.08.2.1
ACCGTGAATATCTGCGTCGGGCAGCACGCATCATCGATCTCTTCCGGAGCCATTTCTTCGACCAGGAAAGCTGGACGGTTGGGGAACGTTTCGACGCCGATTGGTTGCCGTTGCAGGGAGATGAAGGACAGTGGACCGAACCGGGGCATCACTTCGAATGGGCTTCGCTCCTTGTCGATTTCGCAAGAGCGAGCGGCCAGAAAGACTTGGTCGCCTACGCAAGGAAGCTCTATTCATCGGCGGTCGCCAGTGGATTGAACCGGACAACAGGTCTGGCTTTTGCTGCCGTATCGCGGCAGGGAATCCCTCTCGACCGGCTCTCCCGCAGCTGGCCGCAATGCGAAGCCGTCAAGGCAGCCGTAGCCTTGGATGGCATTGGCGGGCCTGACCTGAAAGCTGAGATCGAAGCCCGTGTCGCGCGCCTGTTCAGATGGCACATCGATCCCGCGCCGCTTGGATTGTGGATCGACAGGATTGACGAGCGCGGAAGGTCACTGGCAACGGAGGTGCCGGCGAGCATCTTCTACCATCTGGTGACGGCATTGATGCAGTATCTGGACAAGACCGCAGGCCAAGTCGAACCTTTCCCGCTTCCTGCTTCGGACGTGAGCAAGACGGGTTTGAGGCAGGTACTGGGTCGCTCCTGATGCGACGATCCTGAGATACGGTGTTCGTGCCGAACCGTGGTTGGCGAAGGTCGTCTGCACCGAACCTTGAAGACCGCAGATATCGGCTCCTGGCGTGGCCGCTAAGGCACAGCCTTGGCCGCGCGCACCGGCAACGCTCGCTTTCCCCCGGTCGTCGGCCGCCGTGAGGCTGCCGGTGCTGCCAGGAGTTCCGAGGCAATGAATATGAGGTTCTCGCCGTTGACGAGGCTGTCGATCTTCCTTCCGCTCAAAAGCGAGTAGACGAAAGTGAGGCAGCCTCGGCCGGGAAACATAAAGTCGTGTGGTTCCACGATGATGCACGGCACATGCTTGAGGACCTTGCCGCAGTCTCGTGTTGCCTCCAGCTCCGCGCCTTCAATGTCCATCTTAAGCATCAGCAATTTCGCCTTGGGCAGTCTGGCAAGAAGGCCCCGTAAGGTGACCGACGGCACGCCTTCTCCGTCTGCCACGCCCCGTGCCCACGATGGGCGCTCGCTGTTGACAAGTGCAACTTCGCCCTCGTGGCACCAGAGTGCGCCGTAGACAGACATGATCCGCTCTAGACCGGCGCAGTTCGAGAGTAAGACTTCATGCGTTTGGCGATCCGGTTCGATGGCCATCACCACAGCATCAGGATACTGGTCTCTGAGGAAAATCGACGAGTAGCCAACGTTAGCGCCGGCATCCACGATAACGGGTATGATCCCCCTCCGTCTCCATCCTGCCGCGAGCCGGTTGAGCGCGCTCTGTCCACCCTTTCCAATTTCATATTCGCCGTGCCCAAAAATTTGTGACATGACAAACAAGTCGCTGTCGGTAGGCCTGATCAGCAATTCATGATCGCCACAGCGAACTTTCATCGCCGAGCCGATCCCGAGTGCGCGGCGAAGGAGTACTGAGACCAGTTTCCTCCAGCCGATGGCGCGCGCGAGCCCGTCAATGTGATAGAGCTTGGCGTAGAACGTCCGGTTCATCGTCGCAGTATCACCTGAGGATGTGCCAATCTCCATACACCCTTAGGGAGTAGCCAGGCCGGCTCGCCACCGAAGCAAATTGCCCGCACACACCCCCCGCATGCATATTCCTGCCATCATGCCCTCCCCGGTTCGGTCGTAGGCATGCTTCCTGCGCCGCTTATCAGCAAGGTACCGCAAGGTGATAGCGACGTCGTAGCTACGGCAAATTCGGTAGCACTTGCCTCTGTGTCGCTGCCTCAAAGCGGGATAGTATGCTTTGGGAAGATGCCTGACGCCACATTGAACGACCTCTCCCGATCATGGAAATGCGGTTAATTCGTCAAGGCGTTGTAACTTTGAGACGTGAACCATCTTGTCCGAACGGTTGAGACGCAACGATGGCCAAAAAAAAAGTCCGTGCGAGACCCAGCAGTGACCTTCTGAAACTGCTTGCCACAAGGCCTAGAGCGGTGGCGCTTGCTGCGCTGCACGTGAGTGAATCCGTGCTGCTGGAACTCGAAGCGTCCGAGCTTTTGTCAGCAGCAGAGATTAGAGGGCTACTTAAGGACGCGTCGATGACGTTACGAAATGCCGCCGAGCAAGCGGACAATCGCAGCTGCCTCGTCGCCAGCGAAATAGTCGATTCCATGCGGGAAAATTTCAAGAGAAATAAGACTTAACCTTGTCGCCATCGGCCGACCGGGAAAAACTTGTTATCTTCAACCAAAACTGCCGTTGCCACGTCATCGATAGTGCATTGGAGCATATTCTTCACATCAATTTTAATGTACGGTGTATGCGAGGGAGGTAGTTCGGGCAGTAGTTGGGCGGGGTTGCTTCTGAATGACGCCACATCCATTTTTGCGCGGGAATGAAAAACGCCTGTCGTATGAGGACGATACGGCGCTGATCAAAAGGCTGGGATTCACGCCGAAGCGCTATCTGGCGGAGACGGTCATCGTCAATCAGGGCGAGGATTGCGATCGCATGTTCATTGTCGAGTCGGGCTGGGGGTGCATTTCTCATGAACTTGCCGGCGGGCAGCGACAGATTCTAGATTTTGCACTGAAAGGCGACATCGTCCTACCTCAGTCCTACTCGGGCAGGGCTCTTGAAACGTTTGTGGCTCAAACCGAAATTTCAGTTCTGGTGGCTTCGACCAAGACATTTGCCGTTGCGGCCATGCAGTCGCCTCATCTGTTCTCCCTTGTTCTCGAAACCCTCGTGCACAATGCAGCGGTTGTCGCTCAACATCTCACCAATGTGGGACGACGCAGCGCCTTGGCGCGGACGGCGCATCTCTTCCTCGAACTGATGACGCGTCTGGAACGAATCGGCTCTGTCACGCGCAACAGCTATGAATGCCCTCTCACCCAGTACGATCTGGCGGACGCACTGGGACTCACTCCCATTCATGTCAACCGGATGCTGCGGGAACTGCGCGAGCGCAAGTTTCTCGAATTTCGGCAGGGCCACGTTCGTGTGCTCGATCAGCAGGGCCTGACTAAGTTTGCTGGATTCGAGCAGGAATATGTCGACGGTTGAGACGTCCCGGCATGCGATGGCAAGCAATCTTGTTCCCCGGTAGCGGCCATCGGGCAAGATCGAGGACGGGCTTTCCCGGGCAGCATCCACTTTCCGGCGGCGGATCTGTTCCGTGTGGCCCGCTCCCTATCCCGACTGGCGTCCGCTGGCCAGGCGCCGGCCAATTCAATCTCGGTTTCTTGGCGCGATCTCTTCGCGGTTGCCTAAGCGACACCGTCCTTGGCGTTCCGCTGCAGCGGCGAGTCCGCTCGGCCCAATTTGAGGACCACAATCAGGAGCGATAATTGGTGCTCGCTGCTCGGATCCTAAACAGAGCGTAGCTCTTCCACCAGACCTATGGCCCCCGCAGAGCCAGCCTTCGAGGCAAACTATGAGAGTTCATTCGCCGCTTCCTGAACACCCTGCGCAAATGCTCGCTCGAGCCAAAGGCGGCCTGCTACCGGGTTGTGTTCCCCGGCACGACCATTGCAGAGATAGCCCCCGAGCATGAGCTGGGCATAGCCATGTCCCCGCTCGGCGGCGGCGGCGAACCATTTCTGCGCTGCGACCGGGTCGAAGGACAGACCTTGGCCATTCGCGTACTGGGCACCGATCGCAAACATAGCCCCGGCGTGCCCGGCTGCGGCTGCCCGCTTGAACCAC
>NZ_RZPW01000629.1:0-3779 GCF_003998455.1 Mesorhizobium sp. M7A.F.Ca.CA.001.08.2.1
CCCCAAAAGCCAGCCGTCCCGCGACATAATTCTTGACCTGGCGGACAGCCTGTTCGCGCGACACGCTGCCCGGCTGCAGGCCGAGCCGCAACCAAAGCCCGTCGATCAGCGCGGTGACGCCAAGCGCGATGTCGTCGGCATCTCCGGGCGAGGCGAGGCCGCGCAGGCCCGACAACAGGTTCGAGCGCATGCGCGCATGGATCACCCTCTGGATACGAGCCATCTTCTCGTCGCGCGGCACCTCGGCGCAGAGCGACAGCCAGGCATGGCAGAGAGGCGGCTGGAACAGATGCTCCTCGAAATTGCCCTCGATCACCGCATCCATGCGCTCCATCGGCGTCTGCGCCCGGCGAAGCCGCGCGATCACCGCCTGGCACAGGACGGCGTTTGCCTCACGCATCGCGTGCTCGAACAATTCCTGCTTGTTGCGGAAATAGTGCAGCACGATGCCCTTGGAGGCACCGGCCTGCGCCGCCACCTTTTCCAGTGTCGCGCCGGCAATACCCTCGCGCTCCAGCACCGCGAAGGCCGCCTGCCGCAATTCCTTGCGGCGGATCTCACTGAGACGCTTGAGTTTCACGGCATCGGTCCATGCATGTCGAATCCACGTTGACATCTTCGTCCGTTCAGATCAAGAATTGACCCATGGGTCAATAAAAAGACCGATTGGTCATTTTGTGGACGAGGAGAACCGAAATGTTGCGCATCCTTGCAAATGGCGTCTGCCTTGCCGGCCTCATGTTGGCCACTCATGCGGCCCAGGCGGCCGAGGCCGAAGAGTGCAAGACGGTCCGCATGGCCGAACCCGGCTGGAACGACCTTGCCTTCACTACAGGAGTCGCAAATGTCCTGTTGGAGGCGCTTGGCTACCAGCCGCAAAGCCAGGTGCTCGGCATCAACGTCATCTATGAGGGCATGAAGAACAGGGACATCGACCTGTTCCTGGGCTACTGGGACCCGGCCATGGTCACCTATTACGAGCCCTACAAGAAGGACGGCTCGGTCGAGAATGTGCGCGTCAATCTCGTAGGCGCCAAATACACATTCGCCGTGCCGACCTATGTCTGGGAAGCCGGCGTCAAGGACATTTCCGACCTGCACAAATTCGCCGACAAATTCGGCAAGAAAATGTACGGCATCGAGCCCGGTTCAAACCAGTTGATGATGGACGCTATCGCCGATCCCGCCTTTGGCCTGGACGGCTGGCAGGTGGTCGAATCGAGCGAAGCCGGCATGCTTTCCGAGGTCGGCTACGAGATCAAGGAGAAGCAGTTCATCGTCTTCCAGGGCTGGGCGCCGCACCCGATGAACACGATGTACGACTTCAAATATCTGACCGGCGGCGACAAGTTCTTCGGCCCGAATTTCGGCGCCGCGACGGTGACGACGCAGGTGCGCAAGGGCTATCTGCAGCAATGCCCGAACGTCGCACAGTTCTTGAAAAACCTCGCCTTCGACATCGATTTCGAGAATGTCGGCATGGGTTATCTGATCAATGACGGCATGAAGCCGGAGGACGGCGCGCTGAAGGCAATCACGGCCAACAAGAGCCGTCTCGATGCCTGGCTCGCCGGTGTCACCACCTTCGACGGCCAACCCGGCCTTGCCGCGGTCAAGGAAAAGCTCGGCCTGTGAGGGCGGCGGTGCTGAATGCCTGCGCGAACCAGGACGGCTGGGCCGGCCGCAAGCAGTTCGTCACTGTCGGCAATCTCGACATCGCCTATGTCGAGATAACAGGCGCCGAGCCGGCACTGCTGTTGGTGCACGGCTTCACCGACACCAGCCGCAGCTTTTCGCTTCTGGCGCCCTATCTGGCCGGCCGCCGTCTGATCATGCCGGATCTGCGTGGCCACGGTTCCTCGCAGGCCGGCAAAGGCTGCGGCATAGCCGATTTCGCCGACGATATTGCCGGGCTGATCCTACGCTTGCGGCTCGACCGGCCGCTCGTCGTTGGCCATTCGCTGGGCGCCATGGTGGCCATCGCATTGGCAGGGCGACACAGGGAGCTGATTGGCGGGCTGGTGGTGCTGGCCGGCACGCTGAAGCCCGATTTCGCGCCGGATCATCCGCTGGTCGCGGGCGTCGAGGCGCTGCGCGACCCGATATCGCCGGCCGATCCGTTCTACGCCTGGTGGCATGCCTGCAGTCCCGACGTGCCTCCAGCCTTTCTCGCTGGCCTGGCGCAAGAGGCCTCGGCGATGCCGACGCTGCGCTGGCGCGCGATTCTCGAGGAAATCCGCCGCGCCGATCTGACCGATGCGGCGCGGGCCGTGCAAGTCCGGACGCTGATCATTGCCGGCGCGTGCGACCCGCTGTTCGCCGAGGCGCACCAGCAGGCGTTGCAATCCGCTCTTGCCGGAGCCGTCTTCGTTCGGGCTGAGAGCTGTGGCCACAACCCGCATTGGGAAGATCCGGCCCTCGTCGCCAAGACCATCATCGAGGCATTTGAAGTCTGATGCATGTCGCCCAAAAGTGGCCCCGGTTTTGGGAGAATGACATGCACAAAAAAGGATCTATTCCTAAAGCGCGTCGACGCGCTTTAGGAATAGATCCCGACCAGCGATTGCGATGTCGGCGACAGCCGCAAAGTTTCCGTGGGTTTGGTCCGGCCGGGTTGCGCGGCCCGCCAAAAATCCTGCCATGCCGGCGAGGCGGCAAGCGCGGCCTTGTGGCGGGCATGCGCTTCAGTGCTGGCAAAACCCATGACGCTGATGAAGACGTTTTCGTCAGCCCGTACCGGCAGGCGCGGAAAACTGTTTTCGGCAGGCTCGGTCACGAACGCGGCGAGCAGGCGTGCGTCGGCTGTCATCAGGCACGCCGTCTCAATCTCGAAGCGGGTGGTGAAATCTGCCTCCGTGCCGGGCTGCAAATGATGAATCTCGATGACAACGATGCCGGTCAGCAGCCTGTTTAGAATGGGCTTTTCGTCGCCGGCCAGGCTTGGCCGCTGCGCCCCCGCGAGGTCGAAGCCGGCGCCCGGCCACGCCGGCTTGAGCAGCAGCACATCGTCGGAATCGATCATCGTCGCGTTGGCCGCATCGCGGTGCGCCGCCCAGACCGGCCCGCCATAGAAAGCGGCAAGAGCATTTTTCCGCGCATCCATGCTGTCGAAGCCGCGCATCCAGACGAACATGTCAGGCCGATCGAGATCCCGGAACTGGCCGATGATGGTCATTCCGGTGTCCTCCTGGCCCTCGATCAATCTGCCGTCGAAGATGTCGATGAGCGTGTCGCGCCGGCCGGGTTTCAGCGTGTATTGCCGCAGCTCGACGACAGGCGAGGCGAGCGCTGAGGGTTTCGTCGCGACGTTCTGGGGCAGGTTCATCCGGCATTCTCCAAAACAGGGTGATTGTCCTGTTTGTAAAACAGACCGGTTGTCCTGTTTTGTCAATATGCTAATGTCCGGCAATGTCAGCAGAGATGATCGCTCAACCAAAACCGCGCCCGGGAAAACGCATCAACGACCCTGAGGGCATGCGCAAGAAAGTGCTCGATGTCGCCGAGGATGCGTTCCAGGCGCGCGGCTATCACGCCTCCAGCATCGGCGACCTGATGGCGGCGGCTGATGTCAGCGGCGGCGCGCTGCATCACCATTTCCCGACCAAGAAGGCGCTGGCGCTGGCGGTGATCGACGAGCGTGTGGCGGCAGCGGTCGAAGAGACATGGATCGCGCCGGTGCTGGCGGCGGCATCAGACCGCGAAGGCGTGCGCGCGGTGTTCGAGGCCGTGGCGGCGCAACTGGAGCAGCAGGGTTTCGTGCGCGGCTGTCCGCTCAACAA
>NZ_RZPW01000062.1:0-14313 GCF_003998455.1 Mesorhizobium sp. M7A.F.Ca.CA.001.08.2.1
TGCGAAACCGGCCTTCGAGGAAGAAATCGTCGGCATCGAGAATGCTGATGAACGGCGATTTCGAGCCGGCGATGGCTGCGTTGCGGGCAAAGGAGGGGCCGCGATTGACATCGAGGCGCATCACGGAGAGCCGCCCGCTGCCATCATCGGCGGATCGTGCGACACCGGCGGTGTCGTCGGTGGAGGCATCGTAGACGACCACGACCACCGCCACTTCCGGTTCGCGCAATGCGGATGCGATGGCGACGGCGATTGTCGCTGCGGCGTTTTTTGCCGCGATGATCACGCAGACCTCGGATTTCGTCATCGACATGGATTTGCCTCTCGTACAGGTAATATCGATTTGCCCTCGCCCCGTACTCGTTCGATGCACTACAGAATTGCCATCAGCATCCAACTTACCTTCAGCGACTCGCCGGCCGCTCGAAGATGCGGCGGCTGATATCGGCGGACGCCGCCCAGCCTGCTTCGGCCAGATAGCGGACCGGAGCGCGGCCGCACAGTTCCCAAAGCACCGTTCGCCGCTGCGGCCACCGCAGCGACGGCAGCCACGGCGCGATGACCATGCCGAGCAGATCCTCATTGCCGATGCGCGGCAGGATCCTGGTCGCGCGCTGCGACAGCAGCGTGCCGGCACCGCCGAGTAGCACGTCGGCGGCGCGCAGGCCAAGCAGCAGCGTGTCGTCCAGACCTTGCGCGGTAGCGGCATCGAGCAAACGCTGCTGATCCGCCTCGTCGAGGCGGCCGGCGCTGGCGCCGATATCACAGACGTATCCGGCGCAGGGTTCCCGGTTGAAAAGCGCCTTGGCGACGCTGATGCAGGACAAAAGCAATGTATCGGCCACCGAGGTGAACGGCACCGTCGCACCGGCGATTTCGACCTGTCGCTTGCGCCGCAGGAACCCGTCCGCGTCGCGCGGGCTTGGCGAGCCGGGCTGCTGGAGGCGGTAGTGGAGATCGACGGTGGACGACCTCGGCCCGTCGTCCCGGGTCATGTGCTGTTCGCCGAGGAAGCGGACCCACCAGACGGAGCTCGACTTGCCTGATACCTCATAGCCGATCTTGCGAAGCGCATCACGCGCCCTGAAAAATCCGAGCGGCGAAACCAGGATGTCGACATCGCCCGAGGGCTTCATAAAATGGTCGTCGTAGAGAAGTTGCTGCTGGAACGGACCCTTCAGAAAAACGAAATCGATCTCGCTGGCGCGCAGCACGTCCTGGATCGCCATCGAATCCATGATGCAGGACGCGTTCATCGAAACCGTTTTCCTGCGGTAGGTGTCGAGCCATTGGAAAAGCTTAGTTGGCCTCTGAAGCGCGGTTGCGCGCGAAAGCGCCTTGAGGACAAAGACGGCGACCTTGTTCAGCCTGGCAATCTCGGCAATTTTTTCACCGTCAAGATGGCGCATCGAAACGTCGCCCGCGCCCGGGCCGGCGAAAAACAATCGCAGGCAAGCCTGCACATAGGCCACCTCGCCGGCACAGCCGGCGGCGCGCAATCGTTCGTATGAGCCATCCGGCAAGGCCATTTAGCGCACAGTCTCCCAAGAAAGCGTTTCGCGCCGACACTTATGCTGCAAGTGCGAAGCAAGCATCACCAAAAACCTCGATGCCGTAAAGCCTTTCCTTCTGCAGTGCGAATTTTTGCCACCAAAGCGTCTATCGAGGTGGCATCGGAAAGCAGTGAAAACCGCGGTTGAAATGTCCCTTGCCACGTCGGCTTAGGCAATCTCCGGACGATTTCTCAAATGGAAATTCTTTTCATTAGAGAGGCCTAAATATAGGCACAACGCAAACGGCTTATGCAAGCAAAATCAAATGCTTAAAGAATCAGCACAGGCGCGATCGTCGTGCACAAGGAATCGGCTAAAAAATGACAAGTTTTAGGCATGCCGCTCATGTGACGACGCCAGCAACCGTAATTGATTAACAGAAAGTAAAACAGTCTTGACTCATAAATGCTGCCGTGCAGCTATTGCATTGCAGCATAAAAGTGCTGACGGCACTCGACAGGCCGTTTCCAGTCCTAAATCGGAGAGTAAAATGGAACAGAATGTTGAAAAGCATGAATATGAAACGCCAAGCCTGACGGTCCATGGTTCGATTGAGACCATCACCCAGGGCGGCGGCGGCAGCACGGCGATCGACGCATCGTTCCCCGCGCATACGCCGATTGGCGACCTGACGTTCTCCTGAGACTTACAGCCGATTCCAGAGTGACATGTTGGGACTCTGGATTCAAAAGCAGACGTAAGAGGGGTCGGGGGGCCAGCCTCCCGATTTCTCCTGCGCCACTTGGAGATGTCGCAGCGTTTTGTCAGCGAGGTTTGGGGATGAACGGGGAGCTATCCGACCGTGATCTGGGCGACCACGATAGCGTGTGCGCGACCAAGGATGCCGTGGCTTGCGAGTTCGGCGATGGCTTGGCGCTGCTCAATCTCAAATCCAATGTCTACTACAGCCTGAATGGCGTCGGCGCCTTCATCTGGGATTTGATCCAGGAACCCCGGTCGATCGGCGACATCCGCAGCGCCGTGCTTGCGCGCTACAATGTCGACCCGGCGCGCTGCCAGGCCGATGTCGACGCATTGCTGAAGGGCCTGGCCGATAATGGGCTTGCGAGACGGCATCATGAGGCACTTGTCTAAGCCGGTCCAGCACAAGTCCCTGGTTTCACGGGCCCTGGTTTCACGGGCCCTGGTTTCACGGGCCCTGGTTTCGCGGGCCTTGTCTTCGCGGGCCACGGCTTTACGGCAGGAACCGGCGAGAGAAACAAACGTCAAGCAGACGAAGCGCGGGGGAAGCCGGCGCGGGCTGGTCAGGATTTTCTCCCTGACTGGCTCGGAAATGATCTTCCTTGGCCATTGCCTGCTGGTGGTGGCGACAGTTCGGCTGGGGCTGACGCTGTTGTCCTACAATCGTGTACGCAGCCTGGTGACGCGCCTCGACGCGCGGCAGTGCGCCTCAATGGGCGAACTGCGGCGCGTCGCCTGGGGCGTTGCCGCCGCGGCCCGTTTCGTCCCTTACGCCACGTGCCTGACCCAGGCGCTCTCCGGCCAGTATATTCTCGCCCGCCAAGGCAATGAATCGACGATACGCATCGGCATCGAACGTGGCACAGGCGAGCAGTTGAAAGCACATGCCTGGCTGGTCAGCGACAACCATATCGTGCTTGGCGGATCGATCGACGGCTTCGCCCATCTCGTCGACCACGGCAGCCGATGAGCGGCGTCGCCGGAATCCTGTTGCGCGGAGCAAACGCACCGGCGGTCGCGGCGGCCGACATTCAGCAAATGCTGGCGCGCATGCGCCATCGTGGTCCTGACGGCAGTTCTTGGTGGCTGGACACCAGCATCGCCCTTGGCCACGCCTGGCTCAACACATCGGATGAAGTCGGTCCGGGCCCTTTGACGATGGCTGGGGGCCGGCTCGCCATCACCGCCGATTGCCGGCTGGACAACCGTGACGAGTTGCTGGCCAGGCTCGGTATCCGCGACCAGTCGGTAGCCGACGCGATCGTGCTGATGCGGGCCTATCTGCGCTGGGGCGAAGCCTGCCCGGAGCATCTGCAAGGCGATTTCGCCTTCGCCATCTGGGATGACGAGCGGCAATCGCTGTTTTGCGCGCGCGATCATTTTGGCGTCAAGCCGTTCTACTACCACGCGGCGGACCGGCGTTTTGCCTTTGCGTCGGAGATCGGTCCGATCCTGGGCGTCGAGGGTATCCGCGCACGTGTCAGCGAGCGCCAGATCTCCGGCTTCCTGGCCGGGCTTCCCGACGACCCGCAGTCGACCCCCTACAGCGATATATTCAGCCTGCCGGCCCGCCACAGCCTAACCGTCACCGCGCAACAAGTGATGCTGCGCCGATACTGGCAGATCGAGCCGTCGGCGCGGCCCTTGCGGTCGGATGCATCGGAGGAATTCGCCCATCTGTTCTCGCAATCGGTGCGCAACCGCATGCGTGGGACCTCGGCGGTCGGGGCAATGCTGAGCGGCGGCCTCGATTCCTCGTCTATCGCCTGTGTCGCCAGCCTGCAGAATGCCGCCGCGCGCAAGCCGAGGCTGCCAACGTTCTCGCTGATTTTCGAGAAGGGCTCGCCGATGGACGAGCGGCCCTTCATCGATGCCGTTCTCGACCAGCAGAAGGTCGACGCGACGCTGATCCCGGTCGGCAACTATGCCCCATTTGCCGAATTCGAGCGCGTGCTGGAAGAACAGGAAGGAACGTTCCTGGCGCCGGGCCTGACGCTCACCCGCGGCATCTACCGGACTGCCGGCGCCAAGAGCATCAAGGTGCTGCTGGACGGCCATGGTGGCGACGAGGTCGTTTCACAAGGCCACGGCCACCTGCACGAGCTTGCGAATGGCGGCCGATGGATGGATCTGTGGCGCGAGGTCCGCAGCGCATCCAACACCTATGGCGACAGCACGCTTGGCCTTTATCTCCAGTTCCTGACCCTCTACGGGCCGGCCTGGCGCATCGCCAGGCTGAGGCATATGGCCAACCGTGCCCTGAACAAGATCCGCAAGCCCGCGCAAGTGTCGCGCGCACGAAGCTGGCGCGACCTGATCAATCCGGACCTGGCCAAGCGCACCGAGCTTGTCGACCGGTTTCACCGGGCCGGCTACATGCCGCCCGGCGTCCAGGCCAGCGACGCCTTGAGCCATCGTTGGATCCTGTCGAACGGCTATGTCCCGCATGCTTTCGAGGTTCTCGACAAAGCCGCCGCCAATTTCGGGGTCGAGCCGCGCTACCCCTTCTGGGACAAGCCGCTGGTCGAGTTCTGCCTGGCGCTGCCGGGCGAGGAGAAGCTGAGCCACGGTTTTGGCCGCTATGTGCTGCGCCGCGCCATGCAAGGCGTATTGCCGGAGGCGGTGCAGTGGCGGCGCGACAAGATCGACTTCACTGCCAATCTCGTCAACGGCATGCTGCGCAACCATCGCGACCTCCTGGAACAGCTGCTGGTCTCGGATGCGAAACGCATCGCCCCTTACGTCAATCTGCCGCAAGTGAGTGCCGCCTATGCGCGGCTGCTGCGCCAGCCCGATCAGGCAGCCCCCCTGGATGTCCAGTATGTCTGGCGCTCGGCCTCGCTGTCGCTCTGGCTGCGGCAGCTCCAGCATGGCGGGAGCCCCGCATGATGCCGCGCAACGAGCCGCTCGCTCTATGCAATGATGATGCCTTTTCGCATGGCCGGGCCAAGCGAGAACGCCGCTTCTACCGGGCCTACGGCCTGACCATCGCGTCGGAGGTGACGTTGCCCGAACTGCAGCCGGCGGCGCCGGGGGCGGCGGATGTCGTGATTGCCGTCGGCGCGATCGACCTGCCAAAGCCCTCGCCCGAAGCCGCGACCGACTTTCGCTTCGAGCCGGACCGGCAATATCTGGCGTGGCATGCCGTGGGCGCGTTCCTGATCACCGATTCCAGCCGTATCGACATCGAACCGGCGCCCGGCGTCGACGACGCGCTGCTCGCGTTTCCGCTGCTTGGTCCGGTCATGGCGCTGCTCTTGCACCGGCGCGGCCTGCTTGTCCTGCATGCCAGTGCCATCGCCGCCGCCGGCACGAGCGCCATCTTCATGGGTGATAAGGGAGCCGGCAAGTCGACGACCGCAAGTGCGATGATCCGGGCCGGGCATCGACTGCTTACCGATGACGTGGTGGCGCTGGACCTCGCCAATCCGAGTGAGCCAATGACCGTTCCGGGCTTTCCGCAGATCAAGCTGGCGGCCGACGCCGCGGCGGCGATCTCGCTTGGGGAAGCGGAAGTGCGGCCGCAAGTGCATGCGGCGATCGACAAGATGCAGCATCGCCTGAACGGTGGCTTTTCGGGCGACGAGGTGCCGGCGACCAGGATCTATATCCTCGAGCGCGGCGAAAGGGCTGACATCACGCCCTTGCCCGCCATTGCCGCCCTGCCGGCCATCATCAAATTCTCCTATGTGACGCGCTTCGGCCGCGCGGCCCTGCCCGGCGACTTCGCGACGGCGCATCTTCGGCAATGTTCATGGATTGCCAACCACATCGGCGTGTACCGGCTGGAAGTCCCGACGGGCCTGGACAGGATCGGCGAAGCCGTGGAACTGATCGAAAAGGATCTGTCGGCTGGCAGCCGGCGGTTGTGAGCGCAACCATGTCGAAGCCCCCAATCCTTCGCCCGTCGCTGTTTCGAGAAATTGCCGCCTTCGGCGCCACCATTGCCCGGATCGGCGGCCGGCGAACGTGGACGGCGCTGTTCTTCCTCATCCTCGGCAGCCTGACCGAGGGCATTTCGATCCTGCTGCTCGTCCCGCTGCTGCATCTGGTCGGACGTGCCGACCAGGATTTCGCTGTTCGGCTGCCCAACGATGATTTCGTGCGCTGGCTGGTGCCTGATGGCACGCTGCAACTGACGACCGTGCTTTGCGCGCTGGTCGGGCTTGTTGCGGCGCAGGCGGCGTTCAATCGCTTCAAGTCGGTCTACATGGCCAAATTGCTGTTCGATTTCATCAATCGCGTTCGCATGAACCTGTTCGAAAGCATCGGCAAGGCGCGCTGGGGCGTTTTTACACGCATGCGCAGTTCCGATCTCGATCATGCCCTGACCGGCGACATCGACCGCGTCCAGGGCGCGGCTTTCTCACTGCTGATGCTGGTGCAGATCGCCGTTCTTCTGGCCGGCTATCTCCTGGTTTCCGTGTTTATCTCGCCGGTCATGACGCTGTTTGCCGTGGTCATCGGCATCCTGATGTTCGTGGCGCTGCGGCCCTTCCGGGCACGGGCCACTGCCTTCGGCCGTGTGCTGACCGCCAATCGCCAGGACCAGTACCGGACAGTCTCGGAATTTCTCGGCGGCATCAAGGTGGCCAAGAGCCTGAACGTCGAGGACAGCTATTTCGCGCAGCTGCGGTCGACGCTTGAGAGGATGAAGGCCGACAACATCGACTATGTGCGCAACAGCACCATCGGCACTGCTGTATTCCAGGTGGCGAGCGTCGTGGGCCTGAGCCTGTTCATCTATGTGGCTTTGGTCCGCTTCAACCTGTCGCTGGCCGAGATCGTCGTCCTGCTCCTGGTCTTCATGCGTATCGCGCCGCGCTTCATGGACATGCAGACGCAGGCCCAGCAAGTGCTGATCAACCTGCCCGCCTTTACGGCAATGCGCAGCCTGCAGGCACGTTTCGACGCCGAACGCGAACCCGGCCATACCGAGTTCGCCGACGCCGGGACACTCTCCCTCAATACGGGATTGAATATTCGCGGCGTGTCCTTCGCCTACGGAGATGCTGTCGACAAGGCGGTGGTGAGCGGCATTACCTTCGGCCTGCCGGCCGGCAAGGTCACCGCCCTGATCGGGCCGTCCGGATCGGGCAAGAGCACGATCGCCGACATGCTGCTTGGCCTGCTGGAGCCCACCACTGGCAAGATGCTTGTCGATGGCGTCGAGATCGATGCCAGCAATCGCCGTCGCTGGCGCGACCAGGTGGCCTATGTGCCGCAGGACGTGTTCCTCCTGCACGACACGATCGCGGCGAACCTGCGCCTCGCCGCGCCACGGGCCAGCGATGGCGATCTGTGGGCCGCGCTGCGTCAGGCGCACGCCGGCGAGTTTGTCGAACGGCTCGACCTCAGGCTCGAGACGGTGGTCGGCGATCGCGGCGTGCGGCTCTCGGGCGGCGAACGTCAGCGCATCGCGCTCGCGCGCGCGCTGCTGCGCAAGCCGTCGCTGCTCATCCTCGACGAGGCGACCAGCGCGCTCGACTGGCAGAACCAGTCGCTGATCGCCAGGTCGATCGACGGATTACGCGGTACGATGACGATCCTGACCATCGCGCACCGGCCGTCGATGATCGCCTTCGCCGACTGGGTGGTGGCGATGGAAAACGGCCGTATCGTCGAGGTCGGCCAATATCAGCGGCTGAAGGAAAAAACCGGCAGCCGGTTGTCGAGGATGCTGTTGGGGGAACAGTCGGAGAGCGAACCCGCTGATGTGGCGTGAGCCGGCGGCCAGGACGCGTCGCGCCGAAACGGATTCACGCGGCGCTTTGGTCCCTTTGTCTCGAAGCATGTCGTTGCCGCCAAACCGGCCACGTTTGAGCAGTCTGCATCAATGCAGGCCGCGCCTGGCACCGCCCAGCTTCTCGCTTTCGGCGACCTCGGGTGCGTTCAGTTTGCGCTCGGCGTCACGAGCTATATCGGCAGGCGTCGGCGCGCTCCTGGCGATCATGGTGTAGATGAGCACGAAATAGCCGGCCTGAATGGTCACGGCGCAGATGATGACACGCACCAATATCGTGCCTATCGACGCACCGCCCAGCCAGGACCAGCCGACGACGATCGCCAGAGCGAAAATCATCCCGAGGATGAATTTTGGAAGTGCCATACCCAACAGCCCATAAACCGGCTCGGGTATTATCGCGATTGCCCCACCCGAGCGCCGTCCCTTGTCATGTGGGCTTGTTAAGGTCGCCCACTCTCGACCGGTTGCTTCCGGCCTTTTCCACCTGTCGTCACCGTGACAGGTATAATTTGCAATTCTATTAAGGCGAGCAATAGGCGGCAAGGGCAACTTCGGTTATTTTTGATCGAGCTTTTGCGATCGACTCTGCCATGTTGCAATGCACGCAACGGGAGCTAGGCCGATATCCTCTCGTCGATATTTTTCAGTAAAATGGCCAATATTAAGTAGTATTTTATATGGTTTTGACCAAGCATCACGGCATGATGAAGCACTAGTTTGTACCTCGCCTTGGCAAATAGGTAGGTCCGCCTAAAAACCGCCCCACAAAGGCCTCTATTTTTTCGGCTGTGCCCATTTATTGTCACAAATGTGCTAAATATGCCGAAATTTGTGCATGGCAAGCTTATTATTTAGTCATTTCATGACGTGACTATTTCAACGGGGTGGTAAATTGTGTGTTGCGCTGCAACATTTTTTTGGTATCGTGTGGTGAACCATTCGTTCAACGCATGGAGTTTACGGCATGAGGGACGTTGCCAAGTCAGCCACCGCGAGCTTTTCGCAGGCTGACATCGATTTTCCGCCGCCGATCGGCGGCCTGCTCAAACGCAGCTTCGATATCACCGGTTCACTGATTGGCTTGATCGCCCTCAGCCCGCTATTTGTCATGATAGCGCTGCTCGTCAAGTTTTCCGACGGCGGCTCGATTTTCTACGGCCACAGGCGAATCGGGCGGGGCGGACGGATTTTTCCGTGCCTGAAGTTCCGCACCATGGTTCCGGACGGCGACAAGGTGCTGGCAGCCTATCTCGCCACCAACCCGGACGCCAACGCGGAATGGATCGCGACCCGCAAGCTGAAGAACGACCCGCGCGTCACCCGCGTTGGAGCAGTGCTGAGGAAACTCAGCCTCGATGAGTTGCCGCAGATCATCAACATCCTGCAGGGCGATATGAGCCTTGTCGGTCCGCGTCCGGTTGTGCGCGACGAACTAGAGATCTATGGCACATCCGCCGTCTACTATCTGAAATCGCGTCCGGGCCTGACCGGCCTGTGGCAGGTCAGCGGCCGCAACGATGTGTCCTATGACAGCCGCGTCGCCTTCGACCGTCACTATGTTGAGAACTGGTCGCTGTTCGAGGACGTTCGCATCATCATCAAGACCGTCCCGGCCGTCTGGATGTCGCGCGGTTCTTACTGACCGGCCGGTGGCCAATGCCAGACATTGGCGTCGGCCATTCGACGCAAGCTCATCGGGCGATGGGGCTATAGCGGATCGGAACGTTGAGTTGAAAACAGATTTGTTCGAAGCCTTTCGCGGCGGCCCGGTTTCCGGCCGCCTGCGGCGGGCGCGTTTGCTGGCCACATGCCTTGCCATGGCCCTCGTCGTCCCGCACATCGCCGCCGCCGGCGACTATCGCCTCGGCTCGCAGGACAAGCTCACCATCCGCGTCGCCGAATGGCAGACCGTGGAAGGCACATTCCGTGACTGGTCGGCGGTGAATGGCGAGTACACGGTCGGTCCATCCGGCACGCTGTCGGTGCCGTTCGCCGGCGAACTGCCGGCCTCCGGCAAGACCACGTCCGAAATCGCAACGGCGATCGGCGAGGCTTTGCAGAAAAAACTCGCTTTGTCAGACAGACCGGAAGCCTCGGTCGAGATGGCGCAGTTCCGGCCATTCTACATTTCGGGCGAAGTCCAGAACCCCGGCCAGTTTCCATATGTGCCTGACCTGACAGTGTTGAAGGCCATCAGCGTCGCCGGAGGCATCCGGCGAAACGCCGACTACGGACCTCAACTCGGCAAGGACTTGGTTACCGCCAAGGGCAATTTCGATGTCTCCGACGACCAGCGCATTCGGCTGATCGTCAGGCGCGCCCGCATCGACGCGGACATGGCCGGCAAGGCCAGTTTCGACGTGCCTAAGGAGGTCGAGGGCGATCCGAGACTGCCAGCCATCGTCGCGGACGAAATGACTATCCTGACAGCGGACCAAAAGGCGCTGAAGCTGAAGCTTGAAGCGCTCGACGATCTCAAAGGGGTTTTGGAATCCGAGATCGAATCGCTGCAGAAGAAGATCGTCAACCAGCAGCAGCAGGTCGACTTGGCGCAGCAGCAGCTCGCCAGCATCGGCCCGCTAGCGCAGAAAGGCCTGATCGCCAACGCCCGACTGCTGGATTCGCGCCAGTCGGTTGCCGACCTGCAGGGCAAGATCCTGGACTACGAAACCGCCATCCTCACCGCCAAGCAGTCGATCAGCAAGGCGAAGCAGGACGCCATCGATGCCCAGAACACCTTGAGTTCAAACCTCGCTACCGCCCGGCAGCAGACCGAAGCCGACCTGAACGAAGCCGCGCTGAAGGCGAATATGCAGAAAGGCCTGATAGCCCAGGCTACCGATCCCGCGACTGTGGCCGCCATGACAAATGATCAGCAGCCCGCCCTGCTTTATTCACTGGTGCGCAATGTCGACGGCAAGACCAGCGAAATCGCCGCCAAGGAAGACACACTCGTGCTGCCTGGCGATGTGATCAAGGTCAAGCTGGCGCCGCTGGCCAGCCAGTAGCCCACAGCCCGATACCATCCAGCATCTCAATCCGTCCCGTGAGGGGCGGATTTTTGCTGAGCACCATGCTTGCCAGGCGAAGGCTTCCCGCTGCCCTGACTTCAACCCGCGAGTTGATTGCTTATGACGACCCAGCGGCCGCCGGACGGCCGGCATGCCGGGGCCAATCAGCTTCACCCGTGGCCGCATCCGCCGGCGCCTGCGACCGCCGCGTGCGGGTAGTAACGGGCAGCCGCGCCAGCTTGAAGAAACTGTAGTACATCAAGAAGGAACCCGTAAAATAGGGGTTGAGTATCTCGACCTCGACGAAGGAACGAATCAGCAGCAGCACCATCACGCCGGCGAGGATCACCGGCTCGGCCCGCCATGTCTTGAAGACCACCGCCGACACGTGGCCGTAGAGCGTGCGCAGCACGATCAGCGATACCAGCGTCGCTCCGACGAAGCCGAGTTCGACAAGAGCCTCGATATAGGTGTTGTGGAAGTGGAAGCCGGTGCGGGTGGTGATGTAGAACTCGTTCCACAGCCGCTCGGCTTCGGCGAAGCCCTGCACCCAATAGGCGGCATAGCCGACGCCGAGAATCGGCGATTTCTGCACGGCATTCCAGCCCTGCTCCCACAGATAGGTCCGTCCGGTGAGCGTCGAATCCTTGCCGAAGAGGCCGAGGACGAAGTCCATCAGCCCGAGATTCAAGGCGACAAAGGCAGTCACGACCAGCAGACCGGCGCCGATCAGGAAAATCACCCGGCGGTAGCGCCGTGACAAAATTTTGCTCATCGCAAGAAGCGTCACCAGCGCCAGAACCGCCGGTATCGAGGCCATCGAGGTGGCGGAATGCGAGACGAACAGCAGATAGGCCGACAGCAGAATGAGAGGCGCTGTAAGCATGAGGCTCAGCCGGCCGCGCCTGTAAAAGGCAAGGAACACCACGCTGAAATATATGCCGAGCGAGGCGACAAAACCGAGCTGGTTCTTGGAGGCAAACGCGCCGACGAAATTGTAGGTGCCGTCGAGAACATCGTCGGAATAATTGCCGACCCGCAACGAATACAGCAGGATGAAGAAAATCCCGACCAGGGCGCCTATCGTCAATGCGCGCACGCTGACGGTGCGCGCCGCGATATAGGCACAAGCGATATGAGAGAGATATTGGAACGCCGTCCTTGCCGTGATGCCCGGCGCAACCGACCAGAAAATCGAGAAGCAGACATAGGCGGCAAACAGCAGCGGCAGCCAGGCGCTGGACAGATGCCGCAGAAACCGCCGGTAGTCGACCAGGACGAGTGGAAGCCAGACCGCGTAGTAGGCCAGGATCAGCACCTGGCCGAAAATGAACGAATAGGAAAACGCCCAGATCGAGACGGCTACGGCAAAGGCGCCATAGACCGAGTTCTTCTCGGGATCGACCAGCAGGGACTTTGGAATCTTCATCTCAGAGTCCCGCCGACACGACCCAGTGCCGGCAAGCCATGAGCCGGCCGGATTTTTCGCAGACATGGGCGTGCAATAAACGGCTTCTCCATTGTGCAGTGCAATATAACCTATCGCGCCCGGCGCTCAATGGCAAATCCGGTCAACTTATCTTACGCGAATTGGCCAAGCGGCGGATACCGAGTCGTCGCACCTTGGAACAGGGGCGATCCGTCACAAATCCAGAGGCAGTGGGCGGCCTGTTCCCATCGCGAGTCAGATATGATTTTCGGTTTTCCTGAGCGTCGAGGAGGCTTGCCTACGGGCTGCCAAGCCATTGAAGAGAGCCTGCGCGGGTCGCTCGATCATTGTATAAAGGACAATGGATACCGCTATGGACAGCGCGCATGCCACGATGCCGGCCAGCCCCTGCGCCATCAGCCCCGACTGATGCGGTAGCAGTTTGCTCGCCAGCTGGATCACATAGGGGTGCGAGAGGTAGAGCGAGTATGATGCATCTCCGAGCAAAACCAGAAATGTTATCGCGCGCGTCCGGGGGGGCGACCAAGACAAAGCGGCGGCGGTTAAAACCACGGCAGGGACGCCGTTCGCCAGAAGCCAGGGCAAATCAGGTATCATTTGCCGAATGGCTATTGTCGCCACGAAAATCGCAAGCATAAGCCACGTACGTCCCACGAAAAGCTTCGCACTATGCACATATGCCAGGTAAAGTAAGATGCCAAAAACAAATTCCAGCATCAGCGGATTTGTATAAAAGCGCCAAGCGACGTTTTCACTCTGGATGAATTGACCCATCGCCACGAGAACTACTATGAACATGGATGGCGACAGTGGGCCGCGCAGGCCGCAAGCTATGCACGCAGCATATATTGCATAGAAGAACATCTCATAATTGAGGCTCCAGCCGAGAAAGAGCAGCGGCTGAATCGAACCGTCGACCTTTTCGAACGGGATGAAGAACAGTGATTTCAGGATCGTTTCGCCGCTCACGACGGTCGAATTCAGCAGACCGGGTTTCATCAGCGCAATCAACACGATACCTGCCGTCAGCGTCCAATAGAGCGGAACGATACGAACTATGCGGCGGCGACAGAATTGCCAGGCGCCTTTGGCCTCATCGGTGGTGTAAGCGATTATAAATCCACTGATTACGAAGAATATATCAACGCCTGACGCTCCGAACCCAAAGATATTTTCCTTAAGACCAAACTCTATTTGAAAACCGCTTCCAATATGGAACAATACCACCGCAAAAGCGGCGACGAACCTTAGAACTTGGAGCCCGAGCAGCTTGCGACGAACATTGGTGCTGTCCGGCAGCACCGTTGGTGATTCTACGCCAACCGTCGAAGCTACAGTCATTTTGTCTCTTCCCAGCCAAGGTCCGCTTTCACACGGGCCTCAAGTTCATCGGCCATATGACCCTGGCCGATTTCATTTGGATGCGAGTCGCAGCCGCGTGAAGCAACTCCTCCTGGACTGTCGAATCGTATCAGAGCAATTTTTCTTTCACCCGCGGCACGACGGACCGCCACGGCCTTGTTCACGGCCGACACCGCGGCATCGAGGTCGGCGCCCCAAAGCATCGGGCCGATACCGGCATAGATCATTGCGCCAGGCGCGTTGGCGCGCAATTGGGCAAGCAAGTCCGCGTAGCGTGCGACAAAATCCGGCGGCCGCGCGCCACCACTGAAATCGTTGCTGCCGAGATGCACGACAATGACATTGGTATCAGGCAGTTGCTCCCGGTCAGGACGTGACGGCATCAGTCGCG
Organism: Mesorhizobium sp. M7A.F.Ca.CA.001.08.2.1; assembly: GCF_003998455.1. Lineage (NCBI taxonomy): Bacteria > Pseudomonadati > Pseudomonadota > Alphaproteobacteria > Hyphomicrobiales > Phyllobacteriaceae > Mesorhizobium > Mesorhizobium sp. M7A.F.Ca.CA.001.08.2.1. The sequence continues at coordinate 14,216 of NZ_RZPW01000062.1, forward strand.
TGTAGAGGTCGCGCATCGTTGCGTTGGTGCTGCCATCATAATTGCGGACAAGGCCCTTCCCGGATGCTGCAAGCGTCGTAACGTCTGCTCCAAAGCGG
>NZ_RZPW01000630.1:0-3769 GCF_003998455.1 Mesorhizobium sp. M7A.F.Ca.CA.001.08.2.1
GTTATCGAGAGCTTAAGCAAATCTAAATTTTCATTTTTCCACCGAAGGAAACCGGAAAAATCCGCCAAATCCGCGGGTTACGCCGGGCTACCCCTGAGAAAATTAATTATGCCGGAGAAATCGACGCCGCCATGTCCCTGGGCGTTGAACAAGGCATAAAGCTGAGCCGCTTCGGCACCAAGCGGCGTTACAGCACCCGCACCTTGCGCGGCTTCCTGGGACAATTTCAGGTCTTTCAGCATCAAGGCGGCTGCAAATCCTGGGTTGTAGTCCCTGTTTGCGGGCGAAGTCGGCACCGGGCCGGGCACCGGGCAGTAGGTGGTCAAGGACCAGCATTGGCCCGACGAGGTCGAGGCGACGTCGAACAGCGCCTGATGCGACAGGCCGAGCTTTTCGGCCAGAACGAAGGCTTCGGCGACACCGATCATCGAAATGCCGAGGATCATGTTGTTGCAGATCTTTGCTGCCTGGCCGGCGCCGTCGCCGCCGCAATGGACGATGCGGCCGGCCATCGGCTTCAGGATCGGCTCGGCGGCAGCGAAGGCATCATCGGAGCCTCCCGCCATGAAGGTCAGCGTGCCGGCTGCGGCACCCCCGGTGCCGCCCGAGACCGGTGCATCGATCGACGACAGCCCGTGCTTCCTGGCGACGGCGTGGGCTTTGCGGGCTGACTCGACGTCGATGGTCGAGGAATCGATAAAGAGTGCGCCTTGCTTGGCCTTGGGCGCGATGTCTTCGTAGACGGAGAGGACATGCTTGCCTGCAGGCAGCATGGTGATCACCACGTCGGCATCCTTCACCGCGGCCAAGGCATTCGCCATAATCGTCACGCCATGTTCTTTGGCGACGGTGAGGTTTTCCGGAACGAGGTCGAAACCGTTCACCGCATGCCCGGCCTTGACCAGATTGGCGGCCATTGGATTGCCCATATTGCCGAGGCCGATGAAGGCGATCGTCGTCATTGTCTGTCTCCCAGAGTTGCTGGCTTCAACGGCCAATCAGCGCGCGAGCGATGATGACGCGCATGATCTCGTTGGTGCCTTCGAGGATCTGGTGCACGCGCAGGTCCCGCACCAGTTTCTCGATGCCGTAGTCGTGCAGGTAGCCGTAGCCGCCGAGCAGCTGCAGTGCGTCATTGGCGACATTGAAGCCGGTGTCGGTGACGAAGCGCTTGGCCATCGCCGACCATTTGCCAGCATCCGGCGCCTTGCGGTCGAGCTTCGAGGCGGCGGCATAAAGGAAGATACGCGCCGCCTGCAGCTCGGTCTCCATGTCGGCCAGCCTGAATTGCAGCGCCTGGAATTGATTGATCTTCGAGCCGAAAGCCTTGCGCTCGGCGGTGTAGGACAGCGCCTTGTCGAGCGCCGACTGCGCGCCGCCCAGCGAACAGGCGGCGATGTTCAGCCGGCCGCCGTCGAGCCCGGCCATGGCGATGCCGAAGCCAGCGCCTTCGTCGGACAGAAGGTTCTCCGCCGGCACCTTGCAATCCTCGAAGATGACCTGGCGGGTCGACTGCATGTGCCAGCCCATCTTGTGCTCGTTTGCCCCAAAGGAGAGGCCCGGCGCATCTCTGGGCACGACGATGGTGGAAATGCCTTTCGGCCCGTCCGCGCCGGTGCGCACCATGACGGCATAGACATCGCTGTCGCCGGCGCCGGAGATGAACTGTTTGGTGCCGTTGAGCACATAGTCGCCGCCGCTTTTCACCGCACGGGTCTTGAGCGCCGCGGCATCGGAGCCGGAGCCTGGCTCGGTCAGGCAGTAGCTGGCCAGCCATTCCATCGAAGTGAGCTTCGGCAGGAAGCGCTGGCGCTGTTCGTCATTGCCGAAACGGTCGATCATCGAGGCCACCATGTTGTGGATCGAGATGAAGGACGAAAAGGCCGGATCGGCGTGCGACAGCGCCTCAAAGATCAGCACGGCGTCGAGCCGGCCAAGTGCCGAGCCACCGACATCGTCCCTGATATAGATGCCGCCGAGCCCGAGCGGGCCGGTCTCGCGGATCACGTCGGCCGGGAAATGCTTGTTGCGGTCCCAATCGAGCGCATTCGGTGCGACACGGTCGGCGGCGAAGGCCTGCGCCATCTCCTGGATGGCGCGCTGCTCCTCGTTGAGTTCGAATTGGCTGGTGCTCGCATCGACCGCGGCGTCCATGGCGTGCTCCCTGTGTGCTGGCCAGCTAGCTCGCTGGCCTGTTGTTTTTGGCTTTGCGCGCGCACCAATCTAGACCAATGATGCCGCCGCGCAACCCGATCCCCTGCGGAGCGGCTGTGCATCAATGCATGTCCGGAGCAAGATGTGACGACAAAATTGGATGAACTGCTGGGCCGGTTCCACGCATACCTTGCGACTGTGGATCACGTCCTGATGCGCGATGCCGTGGCCCGGATCGGCTGGGACATGCCGGCTCGCACGCTGGAGCCGCGTCCGCTTGCCTGCCTGCGCCATCTCGATCGCGCCGCCGAACTGGCGCCTCCGGATGCCAAGCCGCTGGTGCAACTGCTTGCCGAACGTCGCAATGATTTCCGCTGGGGGCAGACTTATGGCGAGGCGGACTTCGGGAAAGAGTTCATCGAGAATTACGGCTGGCTGGAAGTGTTCGGCACACGTGGCCACTTTGCCAATGACGCGGCCGCCGCCGGCCTGCTGATTCTTGGACCAGATATCGTCTATCCCGACCACCATCACGTCGCCGAGGAAATCTACATTCCGCTGACCGGCGGCACCGAATGGCGCATGGGCGAGAGCGGCTTTTGCATGCGTACGGCCGGCGAGGTCGTCCATCACGCGTCCAACGTCAATCACGCCATGCGCACCGGCAAGGAGCCATTGCTGGCGCTGTACATCTGGCGCGGCGGGCCGCTGGCGCAGAAATCCGACATCACCGGAACCGTGGCGCAGGGCAGGGACTGATGGCCAAAGCGATCATGCTGCAAGGCACGGGTTCCGACGTCGGCAAGACGGTGCTGGTCGCCGGCCTCTGCCGCGCGGCAAAAAAGCGTGGGCTGAAGGTGCGGCCATTCAAGCCGCAGAACATGTCGAACAATGCCGCCGTCGCCGAAATTCCAGGTGACAACAATGCCGGCGGCGGTGAGATCGGCCGCGCGCAATGGCTGCAGGCGATCGCTTGCGGTGTCGCGCCATCGGTCCACATGAACCCGGTGCTGCTGAAGCCGCAGACCGATGTCGGCGCGCAGGTCATCGTGCAGGGCAAAATGTTCGGGGAAGCGCGGGCGCGCGACTACCAGGCGATGAAGGGCCGGCTGATGGACGCCGTTCTGGACTCCTGGGGCAAGGTCGGCGAGGGCGCCGATCTTGTCATCGTCGAGGGCGCCGGCTCGCCGGCCGAGATCAACCTGCGCAGCCGCGACATCGCCAATATGGGCTTTGCCACGCGCGCCGATGTGCCCGTGGTGCTGGTCGGCGACATCGATCGCGGCGGCGTCATCGCTTCGGTGGCCGGCACGCATCTGATCCTCCCGGAAGAGGACCGGCGCATGATCGCCGGCTACCTCATCAACAAGTTCCGCGGCGACGTTTCGCTGTTTGACGACGGCCTGAAGTCGATCGGGACATTCACGGGCTGGCGCTGTTTCGGTGTCGTTCCGTGGCTGAAGGCGGCGGCACGCTTGCCTTCGGAAGATTCGGTGGTGCTGGAGCGGCTGGCGTCCGGCGAAGCGCGCGCGCTGAAGGTGGCGGTGCCGATGCTTGGCCGCATCGCCAATTTCGACGATCTCGACCCGCTCAAGGCTGAGCCGCAGGTCGAGGT
>NZ_RZPW01000631.1:0-3763 GCF_003998455.1 Mesorhizobium sp. M7A.F.Ca.CA.001.08.2.1
GGTGGCGAGGCTGCGCTGGTAGAGTGCCGCCGGCAGCTGGATCGATCCGCCTTTCGCATCCTGCAGCGTCAAGAGCACGATGTGCCCGTAAAGCGTGCTGGCGATCAGCGACTGCGCGAAGGTCGCCGGGCCACCGGTCTCGACGACGAGATCGATGCCGCCGGTCTGGTCGCGGACGGCCGCACCCCATTGCGGCATATCCGGTGTCGAAATCACCAGGTCGGCGCCCAGCGCCCGCAGCCTGTCGGCTTTCTCGCCGCGCGAGGTGACGGCGGCGACATGGCAGCCGAGCAGCTTGGCGAACTGCAATGCAAAGAGCGAGACGCCGCCCGAGCCGATGACCAGAACCCATTGGCCGGGCTTCGGAATTCCGGCGCCCGTCACCGCATTCCAGGCGGTCAGGCCGGCGCAGGTCAGCGTTGCGGCCTCTTGCCAGTCGAGATGATCGGGCAGCCGCACCGCCCATTGTTCGTCGAGAACCGCATATTCCGCCAGCATGCCGTCCAGCGTGCAGCCGAGCTGATCGACGAGCCCGGCATGGATGCGGCCGTCGATCCAGCGCGCGAAATAGCTGCCGGTGACACGGTCGCCGACGGCAAAGCGGGTGACGGCAGCGCCGACGGCGACAACCTCACCAGCCCCGTCGCTCAGCGGAACGACGCCTTGGCGTGGCGGCAGCGGATAGGTGCCGTTGAGGATCATCGTGTCGCGTCGGTTGAGCGATGTGGCGCGAACGCGCACCACGATCTCATGCGGTTTCGGCTCTGGCTGCGCCGCCTCGCGCATCACCAGGGATTCGGTCCCGGATCCTTCGAGGCGGTAGTTGCGCATTTCGTTCTCCTCAAGGAATATATAGACTGATCTACATATTATGTAGACCGATTGTCATATTTTGCGCAAGGCCTATAATGATCTCTCCTGACAGAGGTTGACATGGCCAACGACACCCGCACCCGCATACTCGAGACGACTGGGCTGCTGCTCAGGCAGCGCGGCTATCACGGCACCTCGCTCAACGACATATTGAGCGCCAGCGGCGCACCGCGGGGCTCGCTGTATTTTCATTTTCCCGGCGGCAAGGACCAATTGGTCATCGAGGTGACGCGCGCCAGCGTTGCCGACGTGACGGAGAGGCTGGGCGAAGCGCTGGCCGCCGAAAAGGATCCGGCGGTAGCCGTCCATCATATCTACCAGTCGGTGGGGCGCATGCTGGAAGACAACCAGTTTTCACTCGGCTGTCCGATCGCGCCTGTCGTGCTGGACTCGCCCACCGACGTGCCGGAACTGGCGGAGTTGTGCCGCTCGGCCTTCGAACAGTGGATAGGCCTGCTGCGGGACGCCTTCGTCAGGGCAGGGGTGCCCGCGCGCCGCGCGCATGCATTGGCACTGCTGGTCGAATCGTCACTGGAAGGGCTGATGGTGATCGCCCGCGCCACAAGCGACCGCGCCCCGGTACAGGCCGTGGCCGATGAGGTGGCGGCGTTGATCGAAGCCGCGGTGCTTGATGGAGCAGGCCGCAATCGCGACGCGGCGATTTCCGCGGTCGGGATATCCTCACCGGGGACCTAACGTTGCGACCGCGCCTGATGTGGTCAACGCGGCAAAGACCCAGCGTATTCCAGCCATGCAGCCGAAGGCAGTGGGCTTTTTGCGCAGCTAATCCACAATGTCTTTGCGAGCAGCTGAAGCAAGGAAGGCCGAGCGTGTCTGTCCACGTTCACGCGCCGTCGCATCGATAGCTTCGAGCAGGCCCAGATCGGAAGATACGTTGATCCGCGTCGTTGATCCGCGATCACGGATCAACGGAATGACAGTCGTCATGGCGCCGTCGCGATCCTCCGCCAGTTCGGGATCGCTCATGATGGCATCGAAGTCGCGCGGCGGCGGAACGGGATCGCCATCCCCTTCCAGCATCCGGACATGGCCCGACAGCGCCTCTACGCCGTTGCGTACGGCTTCGTCGATCGTAACTCCGGCCGAGATGCAGCCAGGCATGTCGGGGAAGCTCACACCGTAGATGCTATCCGGGTCTTTGTGAAAGCAATGTAACGCAAGCTTCTCACTTTTGGTTCAGGAGGCCCGCCTGCTTCAACAAAGCGCGAACGGTTCCTGTCGGTATATCCCTTACGCGGATGTGGAATTGTAACGCGACCTGTAGACGACAGCCAACACCCGTTCTGACGCGTCCTAAAAGAACGAAAAAGGGCGGCATCGCTGCCGCCCTTTCCGTAAGCTTAGCCAGGTTGGCTGGATTAGAAATCCATGCCGCCCATGCCGCCCATGCCGCCGCCACCCATGCCGCCAGGCATGCCGCCGCCAGCCGACTCCTTCTTCGGAGCCTCCGCGATCATGGCTTCGGTGGTGACGAGCAGGCCGGCGACCGAGGCCGCGTCCTGGAGAGCGGTGCGGACAACCTTGACCGGATCGACGATACCCATGGCGATCATGTCGCCATATTCGCCGGTCTGGGCGTTGTAGCCGAAGGTCGCGCCCTTGTTCTCAAGGATCTTGCCGGCAACGATCGATGCTTCCGCACCGGCGTTGGCCGCGATCTGGCGGGCCGGAGCCTGCAGCGCACGACGAACGATGTTGATGCCGGCGGCCTGGTCGGCATTGACGCCGGTGGCCTTGATGTTGGCCGAAGCGCGCAGCAGCGCAACGCCACCACCAGCAACGATGCCTTCTTCGACGGCCGCGCGGGTCGCGTTGAGGGCGTCATCGACGCGGTCCTTCTTTTCCTTGACTTCGATCTCGGTCGCACCGCCGACGCGGATGACGGCAACGCCGCCGGCGAGCTTGGCGAGACGTTCCTGCAGCTTCTCCTTGTCGTAGTCCGAAGTGGTCTCTTCGATCTGCTGCTTGATCTGGGCAACGCGGCCCTGGATCTCCGCCTTCTTGCCGGCGCCGTCGACGATGGTGGTGTTCTCCTTGGAGATCGACACCTTCTTGGCGCGGCCGAGCATGTTGAGGCCGACGTTCTCGAGCTTGATGCCGAGGTCTTCCGAGATGACCTGGCCACCGGTGAGGATGGCGATGTCTTCCAGCATGGCCTTGCGGCGATCACCGAAGCCCGGCGCCTTGACGGCGGCGATCTTCAGGCCGCCACGTAGCTTGTTGACGACTAGCGTGGCCAGAGCCTCGCCTTCGACGTCTTCCGAGATGATGACCAGCGGCTTCGAGGTCTGCACGACAGCCTCGAGGATCGGCAGCATGGCCTGCAGGTTGGAGAGCTTCTTCTCGTGCAGGAGGATGTAGACGTCCTCGAGCTCGGCAACCATCTTGTCGGCGTTGGTGACGAAGTAGGGCGAGAGATAGCCGCGGTCGAACTGCATGCCTTCGACGACTTCGAGTTCGGTCTCGGCGGTCTTGGCTTCCTCAACCGTGATGACGCCTTCGTTGCCGACCTTCTGCATCGCTTCCGCGATCATCTTGCCGACCGACTCGTCGCCATTGGCCGAGATCGTGCCGACCTGGGCAACTTCCTCGGAGGTTTTGATCTTCTTGGCAGCCTTGCCGAGCGCCGAGACGACTTCGGTCACGGCCAGATCGATGCCGCGCTTCAGGTCCATCGGGTTCATGCCGGCGGCAACGGCCTTGTGGCCTTCCTGGACGATCGACTGCGCCAGAACGGTCGCGGTCGTGGTGCCGTCGCCGGCGATGTCGTTGGTCTTCGAAGCAACTTCGCGGACCATCTGAGCGCCCATGTTCTCGAACTTGTCTTCAAGCTCGATTTCCTTGGCGACGGTGACGCCGTCCTTAGTGA
>NZ_RZPW01000632.1:0-3756 GCF_003998455.1 Mesorhizobium sp. M7A.F.Ca.CA.001.08.2.1
GCATAGAAGAGCCTGGTCGCGGCATCGACAATGCGTTTGCGGGTAGGGCTCTGCGTGTCAGGCATGAGCCTACGTATACCGACTAGTGAATATACACAAGCGACAAAGGGCATAGTCTTCCAGCCATCAGCATGATGGAGAAGGAAGAGCCAAATGACAGATCTTGTCCTTAGCGAAACCCGGGATGGGATTGCCATCCTCACCCTCAACCGGCCGGAGAAACTCAACGCGCTGAACTATGCCCTGATCGATCGCCTGCTTGCGGTCCTTGACGACATGGAAGTCGATGACAGCGTCCGAGCGGTCATTCTGACCGGAGCGGGGGAGCGGGCGTTTTCGGCGGGCGGCGACATTCACGAGTTCTCGGCCAGCGTGGCGCTTGGCGTCGGTGTCGCGATGCGGGATTTCGTCATGCGCGGGCAGCGGCTGACGGCGAGGCTGGAAGCCTACCGCAAGCCCATCATCGCCGCCGTCAACGGCATTGCCTTTGGTGGCGGCTGCGAAATCACCGAGGCCGTACCGCTCGCTATCGCCAGTGACCGCGCTTTGTTCGCCAAGCCGGAAATCAACCTCGCAATGCCGCCGACCTTTGGTGGAACCCAGCGCTTGCCGAGGCTCGCGGGGCGCAAGCGGGCGCTCGAACTGCTGTTGACCGGCGACTGGTTTGCGCCGCCGCGGGCGCTTGAACTGGGTCTCGTCAACGAGGTTGTGCCGCATGCCGAGTTGATGCCGGCGGCATTTGATCTGGCCAGGCGTATCCTGCGGCACTCCGATCTGGCGATTGCCGGCATCCTCACGGCAGTGGCGCGCGGCCTCAACCAGAGCATCGCCGAAGGTTTGCTGGTCGAGGCCGAGCAGTTTGCCCGCATGGCCCCGACCGCTGATCTGCGCGAAGGGCTGAATGCCTGGATTGCACGTCGCGAGCCGGGCTATGACGGCTCGTGGACACATATCGCGCGTCCCGACGAGGCCAGGCGAGCCTGAAGCGGGTCGCTTGAATTCCTCAGGCGACCCGCTTCAGGTCTTTGTTTTCATGCGTGTCGTTCTCCCAAAACCGAGGTTACTTTTGGGCGACATGCACTCGTCGGAGCTGGATCAGGGCGCCACCACCAAACGGCCCTTCATGTTGGGGTGCAAGCGGCAGAAGTAGTCGACCGGTCCCGCCGTCTTCAAAGTCAGGCTTGCGGATTTCTTCGGCGGGATCATCACTTCCCAGCCGCCTTTCACGGTGGCCGTGTGGGCGAACACATCCTTGTTCACCCACTCGATCGTGTCGCCGACCTTTGCCTCGACGGTGGCCGGAGAGAACACCAGCCTGTCGATGGTGACCTGGATGGTTTCGGCTTGCGCCGGCACGATCCCGACGGCGAGCGTCAACGCAATCCACAGATGGCGGTTCTGCATGCTCCCGGTCCTTACTTGAGCATGCCGGCGACGTGTTCGGCGTGCTGCTCATGGCCCTGGAATATCTTCAGGCCGGTTTCCAGCAGGCTTTTCAGCTCGGCATTCTGCGCCGACGGGATCAAAAGGGTTTCGAGCGCGCCGTTGACCTGCTTGTGATAGGCGACCTCATTGTCGACATAGGCCTTGTCGAAGGCAGCGCCGTGGAGTTTGGCGAGCTTGGCCCGCTCCTCCGTCGCAGCTTTGGTCAGCGCCTTGCTGGTGGGGTTGTCTTCCGGGGTGACCTTGAGCTTCTTGACCAGGTCGAGCGCCTGAACATTTACAGCCTCGTGATCGCGGACCATATCCTTGGCGAAATCGACAACCTCCTTGTTCTTCGATTTGTCGATGGCCAGCTTGGCCGCTTCGACGTCGATGACCCCGGCCGTGTAGGCGATATGGGCGATCTGCGGATCGGTCGGCTTGTCGGCGGCTTGTGCGAACGGGGCGGTGCCGAGCAGCAGCAGGGCGGCAAGCGCAGCAGTGTGTCGGATAGACATGGCATCTCCTTCGCCGGGACGCTGAAATCGTCCCGGACAGCGTTTTTCGGTTGACGGTCATTGGATGCTGGTCAGCGGCAAACGTTCCCGCTGAAATGAACTGAAATCCGCTGAGGCTCAGCTTTCCAGCCCGAGCCGTCGCATCACGGCGCTGGTCAGTCGTTCGCAACGCCGGCCGGCGAAGGGGAAGGCGTCGAGCAGCACCGGCCCGATCTGGTCGTCCAGCGCCTTGCGGACAAGGGCGCGGGCGCGGTGCAGTCTTGTCTTGACGGTTTGCGGCCGCACGCCGAGGAGGTCGGCGGTCTCTTCGATGCTCAGCCCCTCGATCACCCGCGCCACGAACACCGTCCGGTAGACGTCGGGAAGGCTGTCGGTGGCCTGTTCGACCAGTTGGAGGATCTGCCGTTGCGCCATTGTCCGTTCCGGATCGTCGCTGGGATTGAGGGGAAACCGGATGATCTCGGCTTGCGGATTTTCCGGCAGCGCCACCGTTTTGCGCCTTTTGCGCAGCCGGCCGAGCGCCTCGTTGATGACGATGCGCGATAGCCATGTGGCGAGCGAGGAGTCGCCGCGAAACGCATCCAGATGGGCGAAAGCCTTGACGTAGGCCTCCTGCACGATGTCCTCGGCCTCGCTGTCATTGCGCACGACGCCGCGCGCGATCCGGTAAAGCCGCTGATTGTGTGTCTTGATGATGGTGCGGAAGGCGTCGCCGTCGCGCGCCAGCGCGCGGTGCACAAGCTGCATCTCGCCTGGCACAGCGGAAGGCACGGCCGTCACAGCAGGCATGGCAAGGTTCCTCAACCCAATCTCCGAACCAGGATCTCGATTGGGAGATTGGACGCTGTCGCCGGCAAAAGGTTCCCGAAGATTTTCTGCCGGGTCCGGCGGCCGCTACACTACAGTGTGAGTGAAGGCTTGTCAGGCAGCCTGCAGGCGCGCCGTGGCGGCCAACAGATCGGTCTGGGTGATCAGCCCGAGAATCCGCTTGTCGTCGTCGACGATGATGACCGCGTGGCTGCGGCCATCGGTGAGCACGGGCAGCAGCCCCATGGCGGCGACGCCGGCGGCGGCTGTTGCCGCGGGCGTTAAGACGGATCCAACCGTCCCCGAGTCCTGGGTGAGTTCGCGCAACCCCACCGTGCCTGCCAGCCTGGCTTCCGCATTGACGACCGGCAAGGTGCGGATGTTGTGGTCAAGCAGCAATTGGCGCGCCGCCTCGGTGGAGGTGTGAGCATCGACCGAGATCACATCGCGCGACATGATGTCCTCGCACAGAAGGGTCTTGTGCGCGCGCACCATCGCCTGCAATTCGACCTGCCGCAGCAGCCGGTCGAGATCGTTGCGATCGATATCGAACGTCTCGTCGAGTGCGCCAAGCGCGGCATCGATGTCTTCCGACCGAAAGCCCACGCGCAGCTGCGCCGGCAGATCGCCGGTGCCGTGGCTGTTTGCCGGCGCCGCAACCGGCACATGCGGATAATTGCGCCGGGCCAGCCTGTGGAAGCCGTAGCCGAGCGCCACCAGCAGGATCGAGTTCAGCGCCACCGGCACGAATGGAAACAGGAAGCCGGCGCTGATCACGGCAGGCCCTCCCAGCACCGCGGTCAGCGCGGCCGCTCCGCCCGGCGGATGCAGGCAGCGCGTGAACGACATGGCGGCGATGGCCAGTGCCACCGCGATGCCGCTGGCAAGGGCGGTTTCGTGGATGAAATGCGCCACGATCACGCCGACCAGTGCCGATATCGTGTTGCCGCCGATGATCGACCATGGCTGTGCCAGCGGACTGGCGGGCACGGCGAACAGCAGCACCGCC
>NZ_RZPW01000633.1:0-3733 GCF_003998455.1 Mesorhizobium sp. M7A.F.Ca.CA.001.08.2.1
CTGCAGGGACAGATCGCACTGCCGGTGACCGGCCGCATCAAGCGGCGATTCGGCGCCGACGACGGTAACGGCGCGGTGATGCTAGGCGACATGGTTGCGACACAATCGGGAGCCATCGTTACCGCGCCGGCGGATGGAAATGTGCTTTATGCGGGGCCGTTTCGCTCTTATGGTCAACTCTTGATCCTGAACGCAGGCGACGGCTATCATGTCGTTTTGGCGGGGATGAGCAGAATCAGCGTCGCGACCGGTCAATCAGTGCTTGCAGGAGAGCCGATCGGTGCGATGGGAGAGGCCCGGGTGGCGAGCACCTCGGTTTCGAAGAATGGAAATGCCACGCCGGAACTCTATGTCGAGTTCCGCAAGGATGGAAAACCCGTCGATCCGGCCCCATGGTGGGCGGACCGTTTTTCTGGAAGGACGTGAATAATGCGGAAACTGTCGCTTCTGTTTGCCGGTGCGCTGATGGGCGCGTCCGCCATGAGCCTGGTCTATGGCGCACCCGGCTCGGCGGCGAACGCTGCAGGGTCGGAGACCTACAAGCAACTGGCGATCTTCGGCGATATCTTCGAGCGCGTGCGGGCACAGTATGTGACGCCGCCCGACGACAAGTCGCTGGTCGAGAATGCCATCAACGGCATGCTGGCTTCGCTTGACCCGCACTCCTCCTACATGAATGCCGAGCAGGCGCAGGATATGCGCGTCCAGACCAAGGGCGAGTTCGGCGGCCTCGGCATCGAAGTCACCATGGAGAACGATCTGGTCAAGGTGATCACGCCGATCGACGACACGCCGGCCGCCAAGGCAGGCGTGCTGGCCGGCGACTACATCGCCAAGATCGACGGCGAAGAGGTTCGCGGCCTGACCCTCAACGATGCGGTCGACAAGATGCGCGGCCTGGTCAACACGCCGATCAAGCTGACCATCCTGCGCCAGGGCGCCGACAAGCCGATCGAACTGACGGTCGTGCGCGACATCATCAAGGTCAAGGCGGTCAAGTTCCGGGTCGAGAACGACATCGGCTACATGAAGATCACCTCCTTCACCGAAAAGACCTACGACGACCTCGAGAACGCCATCGACACCATCAAGAAGCAGATTCCCGACGACAAGCTGAAGGGCTACGTTCTGGATCTCCGCCTCAATCCGGGTGGCCTGCTCGACCAGGCGGTGAGCGTGTCCGATGCCTTCCTCAACCGCGGCGAGATCGTCTCGACGCGCGGCCGCGACCCCAAGGACGTCACCCGCTTCGACGCCAAGCCCAAGCAGGTCGACGACATCAACGGCAAGCCGATGATCGTCCTGGTCAATGGCGGTTCGGCCAGTGCCTCGGAAATCGTCGCCGGCGCGCTGCAGGACCTGCGCCGCGTCACGGTGGTCGGCACGCAGTCCTTCGGCAAGGGTTCGGTGCAGACCATCATTCCGCTCGGCGAGAATGGTGCGCTCAGGCTGACGACGGCGCTCTATTATACGCCGTCCGGCAAGTCGATCCAGGGCAAGGGCATCACGCCCGACATCAAGGTCGAACAGCCACTGCCGCCGGAACTGCAGGGCAGGGATCTGACGCGTGGCGAATCCGATCTCAAGGGCCATATCAAGGGCGCCGACGAGAGCACGACGGGTTCGGGCTCTGCGGCCTATGTGCCGCCGGATCCGAAAGACGATCTGCAGCTCATCTATGCCGAGCAGCTGCTGCGTGGCCAGAAGACCGATCCGTCCTTCCCGCCCAATCCGCAAAAGGCGGTTCTCAACCAGTAGGGATCTGGAGCGGCGCACGCGCCGCTCCATCTTTCTGTTTGAGCATGATGGAAGCAATGCGATGCTGCCGGGACCGAAAGGTTCCGGCAGTTTGATTCGGGGGCGAGGCAAAGCTCCCAAGGCATGGCGCGGGGGTGCGCCGGGATTGATGAATTCGCGCATGCCGTTTCGAAGTGGCTTCGCCTTCGGAGCCATGCGCCCGGGGATTACGCTTGACTGATATCGGCAAGGACATCGAACGCCCGCTCGGACAGGCAGTCCGGCCGCCGCGCGCCGCCGGCAAGCTCAGCGGCGGTGCGATCATGGCGACAGTGGCCGTGCTGGTGGTGGCAGGCATCTCCGGCGCGATCGCGCTCAGGGAAAAGCCGTTTCGTAAGCCGCAAGAGGGTGCCGTTTCAACGCCGAAAGTGACCGCGGCGGCCGAACCTGCCGCCGCGCCGCCTGCATTGGCCCCGGCGGCACCGAAGCCGGAGGCGCCGGTCAAATCAGGTGGGCCGCAGATCATCCATGTGCAGACGGAGGAGGGCGATGGGCCGCCCAAGGCAGCGATGGTCATTCGCGACCCGTCGACCGTCGGCCAGAACCTGAAGGTCGCGCATATTCCAGACAAGGCGCTGATCGAGGCCAGCGAGACCGGGCCGTTGCCGGTGCGCGCCGCCGATGGCAGGCGGCCGTTCGACGTCTATGCGCGGCCCTGGTCGGGCGGGCGCGGCGCACGGGTGGCGATCGTCATCGGTGGGCTTTCGGTTTCGCAGACCGGCACCCAGGCGGCCATCGCCAAACTGCCGGCGGAAGTGACGCTGGCCTTCGCGCCGCAAGGCAACAGCATCGGCCGCTGGATGCAGGCAGCCAGGCAGAGCGGCCACGAGATCGTCATGCAGGTGCCGCTCGAACCGTTCGATTATCCCAAGGTCAATCCGGGACGCAACACGCTGACGGTGGCGGCGAGCGCGGACGAGAACCTGAAGAGCCTGCACTGGGCGCTGTCGCGGACGACCAACTATACCGGCGTCATGAACTATATGGGCGCCCGCTTTTCCGCTGACGCGGCGGCGATGGAGCCGTTCATCGCCGAGCTCGGCAAACGCGGCCTCGCCTATATCGATGACGGCTCGTCGGCGCGCAGTCTGGCGCCGGATCTGGCGCTGAAAGACGGCGTGCCCTTCATCGCCGGCGACATGGCGATTGATGCCGTGCAGGATCGCGGCGAAATCCTGAAGAAGCTCGACAGCCTGGAGGCGACCGCGCGGGCCAAAGGCACTGCCGTCGGCATCGGTTCGGCCTTCGACCTGACGGTCGATACCGTGTCATCCTGGGTGGTCGAGGCCAAGAAGCGCGGCATCGAGATCGTGCCGATTTCAGCGGTGGCTATCGATCCGCAAAAAGGCTAGCCCTCGGAAGACGGCTGGAAAGAGTGACTGATGCCAAAGACGAACAAAATCGACCGCGAAACGCTGCCTTACCGACCCTGCGTCGGGCTGATGATCCTCAATGCCGAGGGCCTGGTCTGGGTCGGGCACCGCATTGCCGAACCGGACAGCGAATTTGCCGGCACGACGCAGCTCTGGCAGATGCCGCAAGGCGGCATCGACGAGGGCGAGGAGCCGCTGCAGGCGGCCGAGCGCGAGCTCTATGAGGAGACCGGCATGCGCGGCGTCTCGCTGCTGGCCGAGGCGCCGGACTGGATCAACTATGATTTGCCGGAGCATCTCGTCGGTATCGCCTTCAAGGGCCGATATCGCGGCCAGACGCAGAAATGGTTCGCCTTTCGCTTCCACGGCGATGTCAGCGAGATCCAGATCAATCCGCCGCCGGGTGGCCACACCGCCGAGTTCGACAAATGGGCATGGCGGCCGATGCAGGACCTTCCTGACCTGATCGTGCCGTTCAAGCGCCATGTCTATGAGGATGTGGTGGCGGCGTTCCGGCATCTGGTGCGATAGTAGGGGAGTAGGGGAGTAGGGGAGTAGGGGAG
>NZ_RZPW01000634.1:0-3725 GCF_003998455.1 Mesorhizobium sp. M7A.F.Ca.CA.001.08.2.1
GCGCAGCATTCCCGTACCAAGGTGCTGAGCCATTCGCTCAAGGTCGAGCCGGCGAACCACTTCGTCAATCTGCAGCAGGATCCTTACGGCAATTTCCTCGCCCGCTTCGTCTTTCCGGAGCCAGTGACGGAGTTGAAGATCGAGGTTGACCTCGTCGCCGACATGACGGTCTATAATCCGTTCGATTTCTTCGTCGAGCCGTCGGCCGAGGCGTTTCCGTTCGAGTATCCGGAAGAGATACGCGACGATCTCGCCATCTATCGCACTCCGGAGCCGGCGGGACCGCTGCTGTCGGCGCTGCTGAAGACCATCGATCGCAGCGCTGCCAACACCGTCAATTTCCTGGTCGATCTCAACGCGCGGCTGCAGCGCGAGATCGCCTATATCGTGCGCATGGAAACCGGTGTGTTCTCGCCGGAAGAGACCTTGGCCGCGAAAAAGGGATCGTGCCGGGATTCGAGCTGGCTGCTGGTGCAGATCCTGCGCAATCTCGGCATCGCGGCGCGCTTCGTTTCCGGCTATCTGGTCCAGTTGAAGCCCGATCTGGTGGCGCTGGACGGTCCAGCCGGAACCGCCGTCGACTTCACCGATCTGCATGCGTGGTGCGAGGTCTATCTTCCCGGCGCCGGCTGGATCGGCTTCGATCCGACCTCGGGCCTGCTCACCGGCGAGAGCCATGTGCCGCTGGCCGCCACGCCGCATTTCCGCAACGCGGCCCCGATTTCCGGCATGGCGAGCTTCGCCAATGTCGAATTCGGCTTCGAGATGCGGGTCGACCGCATCGCCGAACATCCGCGCATCACCAAGCCATTTTCGGACGAAAGCTGGCAGGCGCTCGACGCTCTGGGCAACAAGGTCGATAAAGCACTTGCCGCCGGCGACGTGCGGCTGACGATGGGCGGCGAGCCGACTTTCGTGTCGATCGACGATTTCGAGTCGGCCGAATGGAACACCGCCGCCGTCGGTCCCACCAAGCGCGAAAAGGCGGACGAACTGATCCGTAAACTGCGCGAGCGCTTTGCGCCGGGCGGCTTTCTCCATTACGGCCAGGGCAAATGGTACCCGGGCGAAAGCCTGCCGCGCTGGACCTTTTCGCTCTACTGGCGTGCCGACGGCCAGCCGGTGTGGAGCGATCCGTCGCTGATCGCACGCGAAAAGAGCGAGGCCGATATCGGCCCGAAGCAGGCCGAAAGCCTGCTCACCGCGATTGCCGGCGAGCTCGGCATCGACAAAGCCATGGTCAGCGAAGCCTATGAGGATCCGGCCGAATGGCTGCTCAAGGAAGGCAAGCTGCCCGACAATGTCGATCCGTCCAACTCCAGGCTGGAGGATCCGGAAGAACGCAGCCGCATGGCGAAAGTGTTCGAGCGCGGGCTGACCAAACCGTCCGGCTATGTGCTCCCCGTCCAGCGCTGGAACAGCCAGGCATCGGATCCGCGCTGGCGTTCGGAAAAATGGAAGACGCGGCGTGGCCGGCTGTTCCTGGTGCCAGGCGATTCACCGGTCGGCTACCGGCTGCCGCTCGGCACGTTGCCCTATGTGCCGCCGGAGCAATTCCCTTATATCGTGCCGGTCGATCCATCACTGCCACGCGGCCCGCTGCCCGCGCGTGAAGCCATACTGGCCGGACCGGCTCCAGCCGAACTGGAAGGCGCCGACGAGATGGCGCGCCGCCAGCAGGCGGCATCGTTCACCGCTGCGACCGGCCAGCAGGAGCGGGTCGAGCAGGAGATCACCGAGATCGGCGGCGCGGTGCGCACCGCACTTTCGGTCGAGCCGCGCGATGGCCGGCTTTGCGTGTTCATGCCGCCGGTCGAGGCGCTGGAAGACTATCTCGAACTGGTCGCGGCGGCCGAGAACGCGGCGAAGGCGATAGGCCTTCCCGTGCACATCGAAGGCTATGGCCCGCCGCACGATCCGCGCCTCAACGTCATCCGCGTCGCGCCTGACCCAGGCGTCATCGAGGTCAACATCCATCCTGCTTCCAACTGGCAGGATTGCGTGGCGACGACGACGGCGATCTACGAGGAGGCGCGGCAGACACGGCTTGGCGCAGACAAGTTCATGATCGATGGCCGCCACACCGGCACCGGCGGCGGCAACCATGTCGTGGTCGGCGGTGCGACACCCAATGACAGCCCGTTCCTGCGAAGGCCGGACCTGCTGAAGAGCCTGGTGCTGCAATGGCAGCGCCATCCGTCGCTGTCCTACCTGTTCTCCGGCCTGTTCATCGGGCCGACCAGCCAGGCGCCACGCTTCGACGAAGCGCGTCACGACTCGCTCTACGAGCTTGAGATCGCTATGGCGCAGGTGCCGCATCCAGACCAGGGCAACGCACCCTTGCCATGGCTGGTCGACCGGCTGTTCCGCAATTTGTTGACCGACGTCACCGGGAATACGCATCGTTCGGAAATCTGCATCGACAAGCTGTTCTCGCCCGACGGACCGACCGGCCGGCTGGGGCTGGTCGAATTCCGCGGCTTCGAGATGCCGCCCAATGCGCGCATGAGCCTCGCGCAGCAACTTTTGGTCCGCGCCATCATTGCCCGTGCCTGGAAGAGCCCGCTCGACGGCCGTTTCGTGCGTTGGGGCACATCGCTGCATGACCGCTTCATGCTGCCGCATCATGTCTGGGCCGATTTCCTCGACGTGCTCGACGACCTCAAGCTCAACGATTTTGAGTTCCGTCCCGAATGGTTCGACGCCCAGCTCGAATTCCGCTTCCCGTTCTGCGGCGAGGTTCAGCATGCCGGCATCAAGCTGGAACTGCGCCAGGCGCTGGAGCCGTGGCATGTGATGGGCGAGCAAGGCGCGATCGGCGGCACCGTGCGCTTCGTCGATTCCTCGGTCGAACGGCTGCAGGTCAAGACCGAAGGGCTGAACCCGGAGCGCCACGCAGTCGTCTGCAACGGCCGCATCGTGCCGATGAAGGTCACTGACAATCGCGAAGTGGCGGTGGCAGGCGTGCGCTTCAAGGCCTGGCAGCCGGCATCGGGCCTGCATCCGGCGCTGCCCGTCAACACGCCGCTGGTCTTCGACATCTATGACCGATGGTCGGGCCGTGCGGTCGGCGGCTGCGTCTACCATGTCGCCCATCCCGGCGGGCGCAATTACGACACCTTTCCGGTCAATGGCAACGAGGCGGAAGCCCGGCGGCTCGCCCGCTTCGAACCGCGTGGCCATACGCCATCCGCCTATGTGATCCGTGAAGAACAACCGGCGGAAGATTTCCCGATGACCCTTGACCTTCGGCGGCCGGCAAGACTCTGATCAGCAATGGCAAAGGGGAATCACAAGAGGGGACGCGGCAAGCCGCAGACCCACAGCCTGCTGGAGCACTACCAGCCCATAGACGGCGTCGTCGACGAGATGGTCGATACATCGGGCAATCCTCGCCCGGCCTGGAAGCATTTTGTCGAGGCGCTCGAGGAACTCGGTGCTGAAAAGCTCGGCCAGCGCTTTGCCCGCGCCGACCAGTATCTGCGCGATGCCGGCGTTTATTACCGCGTCTATGACAAGGCCGGCGCCAACGAACGCGAATGGCCGCTGGCGCATGTCCCGGTTCTCATCGAAGAGAGCGAGTGGGCGGCGATCAGCGCCGGCCTCGTGCAGCGCGCCGAACTGTTCGAGGAAACCATCGCCGATATATACGGGCCGAACCGGCTGGTCGAAAAAGGCATCCTGCCGGCGGGATTGATCGCCGCCAGCCCCGAATATTTGCGGCC
>NZ_RZPW01000635.1:0-3723 GCF_003998455.1 Mesorhizobium sp. M7A.F.Ca.CA.001.08.2.1
AACATCGAGTTCGCCAAGGCGGAGTTCGCGTCGTCGCCGACCGCCATGAAGATCATCGATTTCATCACCAGTCGCGGCAAGCGGCACTATGCTGTGCCGTCGCTCAAGGGCGGCGATGGCGACGACGTCGATGACGAAGACTGAGACAGCGGCAGCGCGTCTTGATCTTCCGCCGGGCTCCAGGGTCGGCATCATTGCCGGCGGCGGCAGTCTGCCGGTCGAAGTCGCGGCCGGCTCGGCTGAACAAGGCTATCCGCCCTTCGTCATCCTGATGGAAGGCGAGGTCGACCGCATCGCGGTGCTCTCCCGATACGATCATGAAAGCCTCGCTCTGGAAGGTATAGGCTCGCTGGTCCCATTGCTACGGCGGCACCGGATCACCCATCTGGTGCTTGCAGGCGAGATCAAGCGCCGGCCGCGATTGCTTGCGCTGCGCCCCAGTCTCAGCCTGCTCGCGGTAATTCCGCTGGTCGTCATGGCGCTCGCGCGCGGCGACGATGGCCTGCTGAAGGTCTTGGCGAGGGGCCTCGAAGCCCGTGGAATAAAGGTTGTCGGCGCCCATGAAGTCGTGCCGAGCCTTGTCGCCGCCGAAGGCGTCCTGACCAACGCCGCGCCACAAAAGTCGGACTGGCGTGACATCGAGGCAGGCCTTGACGCAGCAAAGGCCATCGGGGCGCTGGACATCGGCCAGGCCGCGATCGCCATCGGTGGCCGGACCATTGCGCTGGAAGGCATCGAAGGAACAGCCGGATTGCTTGAGCGGGCAAAGCTTTTACGCGGCCACGGCCGTATTGCGGGCAAGACCCGCGGCGTCCTGGTCAAGTGCGCCAAGCCTGGTCAGGAACTGCGAGCGGATCTTCCGTCCATCGGTCTGCAGACGGTCGAAGCAGCGCATGCAGCCGAGCTTGCCGGGATTGCCGTCGAGGCGGGACGTTCGCTGGTTCTCGAAGGTCCTGAAACCATCGCGCGCGCCAACGCACTCGGCCTGTTCGTCATTGGCCTGCCTGCCACGACGGAGCGGCACAATGGCTGACAGGGCATTGAAGATCGCGATTGTTGCCGGCGAGGAGTCCGGCGACCTGCTCGGCGCCGACATAGTGCGCTCGCTTAAGCAGGCGGCCGGGCGCGAGGTGCAACTCGTCGGCCTCGGCGGCCGTCATTTGCAGACGCTGGGACTGGTCTCGCCATTCGATGCCGGTGAGATCGCCCTCATGGGGTTCAGTGCCGTCCTGCGCGACCTTCCGCGCCTGATGCGGCGGATCAGCCAACTGGCCAAGACCGTTGCCGACGAAAAGCCGGATTGCCTCGTCACCATCGACAGTCCGGACTTTTCGTTGCGCGTCGCCAAAAAGGTGCGTGCGGCCAACCCGTCGATTCCGATCATCCACTATGTCTGCCCGAGCGTGTGGGCGTGGCGGCCGGGCAGGGCGGTCGCGATGAAGCCCTATGTCGACCACATCCTCTGCATCCTGCCTTTCGAGGTTAAGGAGTTGGAGCGGCTCGGCGGGCCACCGGGCACCTATGTTGGGCATCGCCTGACGCACGATGCGGGCTTGCTTGCTGCAGCCAAGGCGCAGGAGCTGCCACGCGACCTTTCTCCTGATCGTGTCAAAACCCTGCTCGTCCTGCCCGGTTCGCGGCGTGGCGAGGTACGGCGGCTGCTCGACCCGTTCGGCGAGACGGTGTCAATCCTGCGCGCGCGCGGCCACCGCCTGCGGCTGCTGCTGCCGACCGTCCCGCATGTCGCCGACCTCGTCAAATCTTCTGTCAACCGCTGGGATGAAAAGCCTGAGATCATCGTCGATCCCCAGCGCAAATGGCAGGCTTTCGGCAAGGCCGATGCGGCGCTGATCGCGTCCGGGACGGTATCGCTGGAACTGGCGCTGGCCGGCGTGCCGATGATTTCCTGCTACAGGCTCGACCCGGTCGCGCGCATCTTGGCGCCGTACCTCGTTTCCGTCTGGTCGGCGCTGCTGCCCAATCTGATATCGGATCGAGCGCTTATTCCCGAATTCTACGACGGCTATATCAAGCCGAACAATCTTGCCCGGCAATTGGAGGCACTGTTCGCCGACAGCGGCATGCGTGCCTGGCAGAAGGATGGATTTGCAGAGATCAGGCGGCGCATGGCTACGGGCAGACCGTCCGGCGAGATCGCCGCGCAGGTGGTGATGCGGTATGTCAAGAGAGTGAGTAGTCAGTAATCAGTAGAAATGGTCGACTTCACTACTCACTACTCACTACTCACTACTCACTATTTCCTGATTCACCGCTTTGCGATCGGCACGTAATCCCGCTCCGGTGCACCGGTATAGAGCTGGCGCGGGCGGCCGATCTTCTGGCGCGGATCCTCGATCATCTCTTTCCACTGGGCGATCCAGCCGACGGTGCGGGCGACCGCGAACAGCACGGTGAACATGGTGGTGGGGAAGCCCAGCGCCTTCAGCGTAATGCCGGAATAGAAGTCGACATTCGGGTAGAGCTTCTTCTCGATGAAATAGGAATCGGTCAGCGCGATCTTTTCCAGCTCCATGGCGATGTCGAGCAGCGGATCGTCCTTGATGCCGAGCTCGCCCAGAACCTCATGTGCCGTCTTCTGCATGATCTTGGCGCGCGGATCGTAGTTCTTGTAGACGCGGTGGCCGAAGCCCATCAAGCGGAACGGGTCGTCCTTGTCTTTGGCGCGGGCGATGAATTCGGGGATGTGATCGACATGGCCGATCTCGCCAAGCATGTTGAGCGCCGCTTCATTGGCGCCGCCATGCGCGGGTCCCCACAGGCAGGCTATGCCGGCGGCGATGCACGCAAACGGGTTGGCGCCCGACGAGCCGGCGAGGCGAACGGTCGAGGTCGAGGCATTTTGCTCGTGGTCGGCGTGCAGGATGAAGATGCGTTCCATGGCGCGCGCCAGCACCGGATTGATCTTGTATTCCTCGCAAGGCACGGCAAAGCACATATGCAGGAAGTTGGCGGCAAAGTTCAGCTCGTTCTTCGGGTAAATGAAGGGCTGGCCGATGTGGTATTTGTAGGCCATCGCCGCGATCGTCGGCATCTTGGCGATCAGCCGCATGGAGGCAACCATGCGCTGGTAGGGGTCGGAAATGTCGGTGGAGTCGTGATAGAAGGCCGACAGCGCGCCGACCACGCCGCACATCACCGCCATCGGATGCGCGTCGCGGCGGAAGCCGGTGAAAAAGCGCGACATCTGCTCATGCACCATGGTGTGGCGCGTCACGCGGTAATCGAAATCGTCCTTCTGCGCCTTGGTCGGCAATTCACCGTAGAGCAGGAGATAGCAGACCTCGAGGAAGTCGCCATGTTCGGCCAACTGGTCGATCGGATAGCCGCGGTGCAACAGGATGCCGGCGTCGCCGTCGATGAAGGTGATTTCGGACTCGCAGCTTGCCGTCGAGGTGAAGCCGGGATCGTAGGTGAAAGCGCCGGTAGTTGAGTAGAGCGAGGCGATGTCGATCACATCAGGCCCGACCGAACCGCTTCGCACCTTGAATTCATGGGTCTTGCCGGCGAATTCAAGCGTTGCGGTGGCCTCTTGGGTCTTGCCCAAATCCAGTTTTTTCGCAGCTTCGGTCATTGCAAACTCCTTCTTGTTTCCTCATGCCGGCAAAGGCAAATTTCGCAGAGCGACACGTCGAAAATCACCGCAATGCGCGTATTCGCCACCGCATTTCAGGAGGTGCGTGCCAGATTGGGCCAAGGCCTAAT
>NZ_RZPW01000636.1:0-3703 GCF_003998455.1 Mesorhizobium sp. M7A.F.Ca.CA.001.08.2.1
CGGTTCGCGCGTTCCCATGACGGTTCGATGGCCCCGTTGTTTGTTTTCATGCTGGCGCCCATCATCACCGCCATCGGGTTCTCGGTCGACTATACCAGGGCGGTCCAGACCCGGTCCAACGAGCAGCAGGCGCTGGATGCCGCGGTCCTATCGATCACCGGTATGGACACAACCTCAACGTTGGCGCAGCGCCAGACTATGCTGCAGGATACCTTCATCGCCAACCATGGCCTGGGTACCCCGACACTGAACAGCTTTGTGGTTTCCGCCAATGGCACCGCCACCGCGCAGGCCATGGCAAGTTACTCCATGCCCACCGTGTTCATGCAGATCGCCAGGATCAACACGGTGCCGGTCGCCGTTGGGTCGGCGGCGAGCAAGACGCCGGCCCTGGTGCAGACTACCTTCAAGGTTTCCAAGGTGTCGGGCTGGTGGAACAAGACGATGACGCTCTACGGCACGACATTTGGAGCGACGGTGGCCAAGCCGCTGATGTCGATCGAGTATACCTATAACGGCTTCGGTGATCCGAAAGGCTACGGCACAACGAATGTGTACACAATCACCAACAACGGCGGGGCCGACATCAAGACGCTTGTCCAGTCGCAAGTTTGCACCACCGCCAGCGTGAGCACCTTCACGGGTCTGACTGCAGACGCGATACTCCAGACCAGCGGCACCAAGAAATATTCAACCACTTGCCTCAACACCATGTACCCAGCCAACAGCGCCGGCGCGTCGATCGACGTCAGCCAGATGGCTGGCCTCTCCCTGCAGATGTACGTGCCATCGGGCAACCCGAAGTACCTAAAGTCGGATGATCCGACCACCTCCAACCGACTCTACAGCGGCGTGGACGCGAACAACCTGACCGAGACCCCGACTGGGCAGAAGGTCGACATCTTCACCATCGTGCCTTGTGGTGTAACCAGCTATCAAGCCTGGGAGGACGGCGGCACAACCGTGCCGACGCCGTCTTCAAATGCCGACTTCTTCTACAGCGTCACCGGCAAGTGCGACTTCAACAAGCGCCCCTCGATAACGGCCCTGACACAGTAGGAGGTGCATCTCTGTGCCCTTTCATTGTCCCTTCCTCCCTGTGAAAAAGCGGCCGAGCGAGGCTCGGTCAGATGGGAGGTGATCCAGCCGCTCTGAGGGCTGCTCGTACATTACCGGTTTCAGCCAAAACTGGCGGCCCGCAGCACTCGCGCGCAGGGCGACAAAAAACACCGGAGGTTTCGCCTGATGGCCTTCCTGTTGCTGTTTTGGGGAAACACCCCTTTGCCGGCCGCTACGCGGGAACCGGCGACATGCCGATTTCTAAGGCGATGGAGGAGTACCGCTTTCCGTACGGGGCGAACGCCGCCGCGGCAGTTTGCGATTGTTCACCACCACCAGCCGATCGAAATCCGAACGATAGCCCTTCCTGGTATGCGGCTCGTCGACCCAGTCGCCACGCGCATAGGACCCAAAAGTATGATCTTGAGGACGCGCCCACGCCTTTTGAAGTCGGCCGTCCCGCCCTTGAGGGCATCCTCAAACTCCTCGAGAAGGAGTTTGACCGTCTTTCTCAGCTCGCGCTGTTTTGGTGGCGGGAGGTTGTCGATGCTGGATTTCATAAACAAAGGTCGGTCGACCATTGCGTACATAGCCGAGACAAGCCTCGAATCTACAGACTGACGCGTTTGCCCGCGTGAAGCAACGTGGTCAGTTCCCACGCATTCGATGCTGTCGTTCCCAAGTACCTGCTCGTGCGGATCGTATGGAGATCCAAACACAATATTCCGCTCGGTGGCAAAAGTAATGCGCGACGCCACGTGGTCCGAAGAATGACTACAAATGTCGGACAAAGGGGGCGAAGTCTGGAGCAGCCAGCACCGTCTGAATCGGACGGCATTTCAAGTCTCAACTCGGGCTATCAAGTTCTATCCATGCAGGCGCATGATCGCTCGGCTTCTCCCATCCTCGCGTCTCTGCATCCACCCCCGCATTGCGAAGCCGGGACGACAACGAGGGACTGACCAGCAGATGGTCCATTCGCAGGCCAGAACTCCTGTCGTAACCGCCCCCATAGGAGTGATTCCAATAAGTGTAGACACCCTTGTCCGGATGGATGCGCCTGAGCGCATCGGTCCAGCCGTCCTCAAGCATATCGGCATAGGATTGGCGACTCTCGGGAAAGTAAACCGCATCGCCAATCCATCGTCGCGGCACCACGGCATCAATCGGAGTTGGGACGACATTATAGTCGCCGCACAGCACGGTCGGCGCGCCCTCTTGGAGAAGAGCTCGGCCGTAGCGCATCAGACGGTCGAACCAGCGCAGCTTGTAGTCAAACTTGTGACCAGGCGCGGGATTTCCGTTTGGCAGGTAAAGACAGCCGACAACTAGCCCGCCGATCTCCGCCTCGATATAGCGGCTATGGCTGTCGTCAGGGTCGCCGGGAAGCCCGCGTCGGCGCTCGATCGGGTCTACTCCGCGAGCCAGGATAGCGACGCCGTTGTAGGATTTCTGGCCGTGCCAGATCGCGCGGTATCCCGTCTCGCGGATCGCCCCAATTGGAAACTTCTCGTCAGACGTTTTCAGTTCCTGCAGGCAGACGATGTCGTAATTCGTAGTCGTCAGCCACCTAAGGAGCACGGGCAGCCGGCCATTAACGCCGTTCACATTGAAGGTGGCTAAGCGGATCATTTGCGCACGCGAACGGTGGTCTATTCTTTCAGCTTGTCCTCAATCTTCTTGCGGCTGTTGCCCACCGATTTCACGTCAGCCTTCCTCGCGCCGGTCTTGCCCGCCTCGTATTTCACTTCATTATCCTGCCCGCCAGCAACCTTCGCGCGGTCCTCATTGTGTCCACGGGTTGTTCCAGTACTGGCCATTTCGTCCTCCAAAGGATTGCCATTCCAGACCCGATAACGCCGCCAGACTCTTCCGGTTCAATCTGTCGACTACCGCTTTGAACCGAATTCCACGCACACGATTGAATCGAGCCATGAATTCGAGTTCGACAAGTTGATGGGTATCGCGCTCAGGTCGCGATTCCGGCCCATGTTGCATGTCGCGCGGCCTGACCAGTCCTGCCAGAGCTCACGATGGCGGACTCGGCGCCGAAAAGCGCCGCGAGCCGAGATGCCATATCATAACGCCAATGTGCGTGTGAGCCCGCGAGCAAGGAAACGACCGACATGTCTTTGACCGGACACGGTCATCGAGCGCAGGCTAAGCCGGTCCGTCGCCTACCGGCCTAAGCGCTCTTCACTTGGCCCGCTGTTGAACGTGCAGCAGATCACGCAGGCGGATCGGCAATCTGGGCGAAGCGCGCAATTCGACACAACTCGCCTCCCAGTGTCCGAGGTACTCGGCGATCGGCATGCTGGTGCGGCCAGGCCAGCGGTTGAGTGCCCCCAAAGCCTCTACGCAGTCCGGCGCGCGGCCGTATTCGGCGAGGATGGTCAGCGACATTGCCTGGGCGAACGGATTAAGAGCGGGCATTTCGATCTCGCCGCGGTGGTCGGCGAACCACGCAGCGGCGTCGCGCGTGAGCCCCTGGCTTTCAGCGAGCGCTGCATAACGATCGATGATGTCCTGGCGGTACCGGGCGATGGCATCGCCGAAGGCATTGTCGCCGGCGAAGGGCGGCGCCTCCTTCCAGCTTTTCGCCAGACGTGCGAGCCCACGCAGCGAGTGGGCCTCCACCATGGTC
>NZ_RZPW01000637.1:0-3698 GCF_003998455.1 Mesorhizobium sp. M7A.F.Ca.CA.001.08.2.1
CCTCAACGGCGAGGGCTGGCCCAAGCGACGCGAGGCTGCGTTGCGCGAGATCGACAGGCTGGCCAAGCGCCTGGTGGGCCTTGCCGAGATGAGGTCCAGCCAGCCCGCCGAGATCATCAAGCCCTCCCGCGCGGACTTGGCCCGTTTTGCGGCGAAATTTCCCTATACCGAGACTCCTGACCAGGCCGCCGCCATCCGCGCTGTGCTCGACGACCTTTCCTCGGGGAGAACAATGAACCGGCTCGTCTGCGGTGATGTTGGCTTCGGCAAGACAGAGGTGGCTTTGCGTGCTTGCGCCGCCGCCGCCCTCTGCGGGAAACAGGTTGCGGTCATAGCGCCGACAACCGTGTTGGCACGACAGCACTATGAGACGTTCAGCCGCCGTTTCGCAGGAACGGGCCTGCAGGTCGCCCACCTGTCAAGGATGGTCGGGGCAGCAAAGGCAAAAGCGGCAAAGGAGGGCCTGCGGAGCGGCCAGGTTACGATCGTCGTGGGTACTCAGGCCTTGGCGTCCAGGAGCGTCACTTTCGCCAATCTTGGACTGCTGGTGATTGACGAGGAGCACCGGTTCGGCGTCAAGTTGAAGCTGGCCCTGCGGAACATGGCGCCCTGCCTTCACACGCTGAGCATGAGCGCCACCCCGATACCGCGGACGCTGCAATCGGCGCTGTCGGGCATCCAGGATGTCAGCGTTCTAAACTCTCCGCCCGCCAAAAGACGTCCCGTCCGCACGATCCTGGCAGCGTTCGATCCAGCATCGGTGCGCGCGGCCCTCTTGCGTGAATTTCGCAGGGGTGGACAGAGTTTCTTCGTGGTTCCTCGCATCGAGGACATTGGCCCGGTCTCTGACCAGCTGAACAGGCTGGTGCCGGAACTCGGCGTCATGACGGCGCACGGTGAAATGAAAGGGAGGCAGCTGGACGAAGTCATGGTCGGATTCGCTGACGGTGATGGCGACATTTTGTTGAGCACCGACATCATCGAGAGTGGGCTCGATGTGCCTCGAGCCAACACCATCATTGTCTGGCGCCCGGACCGGTTCGGTCTGGCGCAGTTGCACCAGCTACGGGGTCGGGTCGGTAGAGGAGCGATGCAAGCGGCTGCGTTTCTTCTGACGGAACCTGGTGTTGAGCTGGCCGACGGCACCAGGGCCCGGCTTTCGACAATGCTTGCGCTCGATCGGCTTGGCTCCGGCCTGGCAATCAGTCAAAGGGACCTCGACCTGCGCGGCGCCGGCGATCTCTTCGGCGAAGATCAGGCTGGGCATATGAAACTGATCGGAGTGGGCCTCTACGAGCACTTGCTGGAGCGGGCGGTCTCGGCGGCTGGAGAAGGGGCCGACCCCAACAGGCAACTTGCCAACATCAACGTGCCTGCAAAAGGGGCTTTTCCCGAAAGCTATGTAAACGAGCCTACTGTCCGTGTTGGCCTCTATGCGCGGCTCTCTCGTATTCGTTCTGACTTGGACCTTGATGCATTCAGCGAGGAGCTCGAGGACCGCTTTGGTGACATGCCTGGCGAAGTGACCGTTCTGCTGGAACTTACCAGGTTGCGGATAGCAGCGTCGGAACTGGGTGTCGGCAAAGTTGATGTTGGGCCCGAAGCCGTCGCGATCACCTTGCGCAACAAGCCTCTGGCGTCACGCTGGCGGGACAGGAAGGTGTTGGGCCTGGAGTACCGAAACGGCCGCGTGATTTTCAGGCGGATCGAGCCCCGCGTCTCAGGCATCGATGCCGTTCGCTTGGCGCTAGATGCCATACGTGCAGTTCAGCCAAAGCACGAGGTCTGACGAGCCTTTTATCTCCACCCCGGCGGTACAATGTACCAGCTTCATATCACCTCAGCCAAGACTAGCAGGGCGAGGTTTAAGGCATCGTTCCGGCTTGATGGGCCGTCATGGCGGCCATGTTCTCGTTCAGGTGGGCCATGATCCAAACCGAGCCCAGGACCACCAGCGCAACGATCAGCACGCCGAAGGCCAAAGCCAGGATGTTGTTGGTGTTGTCCGGCCCGGTGGTCAGGTGCAGAAAAAAGACTAGATGCACACCCATCTGCGCAACAGCGAGCACCACCAGGGCCGAAATCACCGCCGGCTGGTAAATCAGATCGGTTTGAGCCGCCAGGAATGACGCGATCGTGAGCAGGATGGCCAGGCCGTAGCCGATCACATAGCCCAACAGCCCTCCAGCCACTTCGTGCTCGGTTATACGTTCCTCGCCCGGTGCGGAATCGCGGCGGTCCTGCATCTCGCCGGGCCTGCTCTCGGTGTCAGTCATGGCGATGCTCCCAACAGATAGACCAGGGTGAAGATGGCGACCCAGATGATGTCGAGTGCGTGCCAGAAAAGCCCGAAGCAGTGGACCCGCCGCAAAATATCCGACCGAAAACCCTTGACCCATAGCTGCGCCATCATTGTGCCCAGCCAGAGCAGCCCCAGCCCGACATGGGTGCCGTGGCAGCCAACGAGCGCAAAGAAGGCTGATAGAAATGCGCTGCGCGAAGGCCCCGCCTGCTCGCCGATCATCGCCGCGAATTCCTGTACCTCCAGAAACAGGAAGGCTGCCCCGAGCAATCCGGTGACGAGCAGCCAGGCCTGCGTGGCAGCCATCGATCTGCGACGGGTCGCGAGTGTCGCCAGGCCACCGGTGAAGCTCGACGTGAGCAGAAGGCCCGTCTGCACCGCAACGCGGGTGGGCTCGAACAAATCCTTGCCGGTCGGTCCGCCGGCGGTCGCCTTGGCAAGCACGGCATACGCCGCGAAGAAGGCCGAGAATATGATGATGTCGGACAGCAGAAAGATCCAGAAGCCATATGCCACGGTGACGAATTTCGAGGCCGGGCCGCCTTCACCGTGGCCGGTCGCGGAGCGCACGCCGTGTCGGCCGCCCTGACCAAGCCGATAGGGGTCTCGGGCCTGGGTGCCCGCGCTGAAGTCGCCGGGTAGCGCGTGATCGCTCATGCCGGCCGCTCCCAGCGCCGCAGCCGGGCTGACTGTGCGGCCTTGTGGTCATCGTCGATGCGCGCGACCTCTTCGGCGGGAATCTCATAATCCCCATGATCGCGCCAGGCGAAGACGACGAAGGTCGCGTAGGCGCCGATGAAGCCGACGATCGCCAGCCACCATATGTGCCAGATCAGCGCGAACCCGATCAGCGTGCTGAAGAAGGCGGTGACGAAGCCTGTCGGGCTGTTGCGCGGCATCTCGATAGGCTCGTATCCTTCCTCCGCACCGGGCCTCTTCTCCTCCCTTGCCCGTTGCTTGATGCGCCAGTAGGGCTCTTCATCCTCGACGTAAGGCAGCCGCGCGTAGTTGAAAACGGGGGGAGGGGAAGACGTCGACCATTCCAGTGAACGCCCGTCCCATGGGTCGCCTGTCTCATCGCGAAGCTTGTCGCGATGTCGGATCGAAACGGCGAGTTGCATGATCTGCAGTGCGGCGCCGGCGATCATCACCAGCACGCCGAACACGGCCACCACCAGCCATGGCGCCCAAAGATCCATGTCGATATGCTGCAGGCGCCGCGTCATGCCGAGCAGACCGACGATATAGAGCGGCACGAAGACCAGAATGTAGCCGGCCAAGGTGACCCAGAATGCGGCCTTGCCCCAGCCTTCGTGCAAGCGGAATCCGAACGCCTTGGGAAACCAGTAGGTGAAGCCGGCGAACGCGCCGAACAGCACGCCCGAAATTATGACGT
>NZ_RZPW01000638.1:0-3695 GCF_003998455.1 Mesorhizobium sp. M7A.F.Ca.CA.001.08.2.1
AGGCTGAAGAGCTCGGGGATTTCAGCGTCGTTACCTTCCGTGTCGGCGTCCTCGACGCGGATGACCCGGTAGATTTCGAAGTCACGCGCCCGCGTCCGGTCCGCATGCAACACCTGGCGCGTCTTGCGTTCATCGACTTCGACGACGTTGCACTCGCGTTCGAACAGATTGATGATCGGTGTCGCGAAAAGTTCGAAGTCCGCCGGCGTCAGATCGGCCAGCTCGGGAACCGTGCGTTTGAACAGGAAAATGATCTCGAGTCCGGCCGCGCATTGGCGCACGACAGGCTGCAATCCCAAAACCCGTGCATAGTGAAAACGCTCGGGCATCATGAAGTATTCGCGCAGCAACCGGTATCCTTCGAATGTCGGGCGGGTGCGCGGCATCAAGGCCTCGTCGTCGCTGATGCCGATCATCTCGGGTGCCGGCAACGGCGACAGCGGGTTGGTCTTGCCTTCCGGTCGCGCTGCTGTGGCCGCGCAGGCGCCGAAAATCGCATCGAACAGTAGCGGCGCCTTGGTGCGTCCGGCAAAATAGAGGTCAAGCCGGTCGAGAGCCAGTTCGTCGAGCTTGCCTTTTCCGGTCCTGGCCAGCGTGAGGCGGAGCGCCGACTCGCCGCTGACACCGCCGATCGGTCCTATGCCAGCCATCGCCATCGCACTGCGGTCCTGAAAAAAGCTGACCGAAGTGACCGCGATCGGCCATAGAGTCATTTCCTGGGCGGTTGAGAAAATGCAGCGCGTTGACAGGCCTGGCTGCAGGCTGGAAACCAGCCGTGTGTTGCGCTTGACGACGTGGCCGGCCAGCATGGTCTGGACCTGCTGGCCGGGTTTCAGCACCGCCATCGCCGTTGCCGGCGCCGGCGTGACCAGATCGGGATAGAGAACGTCGAGCACACTGCGGGAAAATCGCGAGCGCTCGGCATCGACCTTTAGCCGGGTGCGCGCGGCCAGGAAGGCTACGCCATCGAGCAGGCGCTCGACATATGGGTCCGGACACGGCACCGTATCGAGGGAAAGGTTGCGCGCCACCGCCGGATGCATGTCTGCGAATTCCGATGCAAGAGCGCGGATATGGCTCAGTTCCTCCTCGTAATATTCGACGAAGACCCGATCCATCTCAGGCCTCCCCAATTTCGGTCCGCGCCAAACCGTTGTCGAGATTGATCGTGGTGCGCAGGCGCATGCGTTCGGGAGTCGGGGTCATGATCAGAACGGCGTCTATCTCGATCTTCAGGCCGACGGTGTTGTCGCCAAGCGTGACCGTTACCTTTGTTGCGCTTTCCTTCAGGCGGGGCTCGAAGGTCGCGAGCACCATGCGGATCTCACGTGCCAACACCTCGCGATCGAAGTCGCGCGACGAGCGGCCCGAGAAGGAGGGCACGCCGTAATTGACCACGCTGCGGCGGACCTCCGGGAAATCGGCAAGCGAAGGGGGATTGTCCGCAACCTGTTCATTTTCCAGGTCGGAAAGAAGCGGCGTCGCCTCGAAGCGCTCTGTGTTGAAGAGCGCCTCGATGTCACGCCGTACCGCTTCCCTGAGCACGCGCGCCGATACCACCACGCCACGGCTTTCGATTTCGACGCGGTGCTGGGTCTGAACGGCCAACCGATGCAGACGGCGTTTCTGATCCGGTGTCAGTACCACATCGGCGTCGATGGCACGCGTGCTGCCGGCAACGAGTGTGTCGAGACGGTCCGCGCCAAGCTCGTCGAGCAGGACATGGCGCAGCCCGTCTATTTCCGAGGTCAGGCCCGGCAGATCATTGACGAGACGATCCCAAAGCGACGGCTGGACGGCTTCGCTTTTCGCCCGCAAGCTGCCAGTGGTCTGCTGCATGCCCGCGCCGGGTCGCCGAACCTCACTTGCCGACATAGACATCCATTTCGGCTTCATCATTGCCGTCATAGACGAATTTGATCTTCTTGTAGGCGAAGCTGACCTCTTCCTGGATCAGGTCTTCCTCATCCTCGGCTTGCGACATGTCGTATTCCATGATCGAGGCGTCGGTGAGGGTAACGACCAGGTAATCCTTGGTCTCGCCATCGATGGTCCGGCGGGCCGAGAACACCACCTCATCAAGGGCCTTGTTTTCGAACAAAGCCTTTTTCAGATAGGGCGATGATTTGTCGTAGTGCTTGGTGAATTTGATCATCCCCATAGAGACGCGGCCACGGCGTGACAGCGAATTGGGATCATAAGGTGCGACCATCTTGTAGTCGACGCCATGGATTTCAATCTCGTCATCGTGGCCGTCGCGGGTGCTGGGGCCTTTGATATCGGGAACCTTCAGGAAGCCATCAATCTTCGTAGTCGGCATTGTGTTTCTCCACCGCTTTCAAAAAACCAGGTTGTCGTTGCTGCGATCAAGTCTTAACGGACGGTAGTTCCGAGACCAGTCGGAGCGACGCATTGATGCCCTCCAGCTGGTAATGCGGGCGCAGATAGAAGCGGGCATTATAATAGCCCGGCCGCCCCTCCACGCTGTCCACCTGGACCTCGGCGGCGGCAAGCGGGCGCTTGGCGCGCGCCTTGTCGTCGGCAAAGGCCGGGTTGGCCAGCACGTATCGATTGATCCACTCGGTCAACCAGATCTGCATGTCGGCGCGCTCCTTGAACGAGCCGACCTTGTCGCGCGCGATCGCCTTGAGGTAGTGCGCAAAGCGCGAGACCGGGAACAGGTAGGGCAGGTTGGCGCTCAGCCGCTCGTTCGACTGTGCATCGGGGTCGACCAGCCGCCCCGCCCGCGTTTCGTCGTCCTGCAGCGAGTGTGCTCCGATGAAGGCCGCGAGATCGGTATTCTTCCGGTGCAGGATGGGCATCAAGCCAAGCTTGGCCAGTTCCGCCTCGCGCCGGTCGTCGATGGCGACTTCCGTGGGACATTTCATCGCGATCGAGCCATCATCGGTCGGGAAGCTATGCACCGGCAGGTTGAGCACCGTGCCACCATTCTCGACGCCGCGGATCTGCGTGCCCCAGCCGAAAAGCTTGTGACTGCGGTTGATGTTGACGCC
Organism: Mesorhizobium sp. M7A.F.Ca.CA.001.08.2.1; assembly: GCF_003998455.1. Lineage (NCBI taxonomy): Bacteria > Pseudomonadati > Pseudomonadota > Alphaproteobacteria > Hyphomicrobiales > Phyllobacteriaceae > Mesorhizobium > Mesorhizobium sp. M7A.F.Ca.CA.001.08.2.1. Next base: position 3,015 of record NZ_RZPW01000638.1, read on the forward strand.
CATCGGGAAGGCGGCGTTCATCCAGACATATTTGTTGTGATCGCCCTCCACCTCTTCCTCGAAGGTGAAACCCTTCACCGGAACGGTATCGGTGCCGTAGGGCAGCCGCGCCAGGACGCGGGGCATGGTCAGGCCGATGTAGCGAGCGTCCTCACTCTCGCGCAACGACTGCCACGAGGCATAGGCGGGGTTGGAGACGATCTGCTGCAGGTCTTGCGGGTTCGGCAGTTCCTGCCAGCTGTCCATGCGAAATAGGCGCGGCGAAGCGGCCGCGATAAACGGCGTATGCGCGGAAGCGCAGATGCCGGAGATGTTGCGCAGCAGGCCGACGTCACGTGGGTGATTGGAGAACTCGTAGGCGCCGATCACGCAGCCGATTGGTTCGCCGCCAAGCATCGAATACTCGTCTGTGTAGACTTTCTTGAAGATCGGGCTCTGGTCCCACATCTGACCTTCATAGTCTTCAAGCGTATCGGCCAGCTGCTCTTTGGAGATGTTCATCACCCGGATCTTCAGCTTCTGATCCGTCTCGGTGTTGTTGACGAGATACCACAGCCCTCGCCATGTGCCTTCCATCTCACGCACTTCCGGCGCGTGCAGGATTTCGTTGACCTGTGTCGTCAGCATCTTGTCAATGCCGGCGATCAGCGACTTGATCGATTTGATGGCATTGGAAGAGAT
>NZ_RZPW01000639.1:0-3683 GCF_003998455.1 Mesorhizobium sp. M7A.F.Ca.CA.001.08.2.1
GGGGAGGGGCGAGATCAACATCAGGAAGATGGATTAGGCCTACTACATGCTGTCATCGCTGGTTCGCACCGGGTCATCCGTCCATCTTCTGCTATGATCCCGACGCCGTGACGTTCGTCACGGCTCTTACCCACAACCCTGACGCATCCTGGCCAGTGAGCTCTAAATTGGCCGCGCTTAACGATCCGCCTCGAACCAACTTGTCGTGCTGCCGCAAGGGTGCGTTACTCTGATCCATTCGCCGATGTCAGGCTCTTCGGCGTACGGGATGGTTACTGGTCCCCACGTCTTCGCAGCTTCAACAACATTTTCGGCCTGAACCTCGGCACGTTCCACAGCTTTGCCGTCGCGTATCAGCTCGACGGTGAAACTCTGCATAGATCGCACTCCTGTCGCGCAACCATATCCCAACCTCTACCCGAAAGGAAAAATCTGTTTTTTCGAAAGGAAATAGCTTCCCAAGGTCCTCGCGGCACAAAGCAGCTATTCGCAACAAAAGGGGCCCAGGTGGCCCAACGATGAAACGCATTTTGCTTTTCTTGTGCGGCGAAAGCATGATGGAGCGGGTGGCTAACAGCCGATAAATTTTGCCAACACATTGATTTCAAATCATAATTTCATGTTCCATAATGTATGTTATGCGACTTCTGGATGTAGCAGTTATATAGAGATGCGACACTTGAGCAATTTAGAGATGCGACAGTCCCCGACTTTCACAGCTCATGCTCTGGCCAACTCGAAGCTGGAAAGGAAGGCTGACGACTTCACACTGCCTGGCGTGAGACCGGGCGTATTGCGGAGCCGGCATGCCTTTGATCACCTTGTCGCAAAAAAGAGCTGCATCGTCTTGAAGCCATCCAGAAGATCCGCGACCGGCGGCTGAGCGTCCAGGCGGCGGAGCTTCTTCATCTCAGCCGCAGTCAGGTTCACCGGCTGTTGCAAGCCTATGACCAGGACGGCGCCGGCGGGCTGGTGTCGAAGGAGCGCGGCCGACCGAGCAATCGGCGCCATGATGAGGAGCCGCCGCCGCCGGCCGCGCCACCATACAGCGTTTCGGTCGCTTCGGTGTTGTATGCTATCCCCTGCTTGGGATGCAGCTCCAGGTCAAGAACTGCGGACTGTGACATTGACCACGGGGACCAGCGGCAACGGTTCGCCGTCTTTGCCGGTGAGTTCCGATTCGAACTTCTGGGTGCGGATGATTTCCTCGACCTGGCTGGTGAAATCGTCATGGCGCGCATCTTCGCCACGTTCTCTATCTTCACCTCGCCCTGATACGCAAAGGGCTTGGCCTCATAGAGCGGGTGCGCGTCGACCCATTCGAAGTACTCGCAACATGCCGTCCACAGCTTCTCTGGATCGATGATGATCGGGCTGCGGCCGTGAGAGCTACGGGCCTTCCAAAATTGGTTTCCTGCGGGTGCGGGCATTTGCGAAAATTTCGACGCTTTTACAAAGTTAACCAGCGGCCGGATTCGTACGGTTTTGTGACTTGCTGGATTGCCGATCACATGGTTTTTTTCGCACATCGTTGTGTGGGAGTGCGGGCGTGGGCGACGATCAGAAGGACGGTGTTCGGGTAGAACACATAGACGGCCAATGGGCGGTGCAGATCATCGAGGATGGCCTGACCACCCAACAGCTTTTCGACAACGAGGAATTTGCGAGGAGTTTCGCAGCCGGTCAAATCATCCGGCTCAACCTTAACCGGTCCGGCCAAAGCCAAAGCGGCCATGAGGTGGATGGCCCGCGAAACCATTCGTAAACCATGCCAACACGGTAAATATTTTATGTCGAACCGATCCGGTTGCAGGAGGTTTTGGGCGGGTCTGCAACAAAGAGGCCCAGCCAATCCCTGCACCGCTTACCCATCTCGCCCGCCCTGTTGATCTCCTTCGGGATTGCCTGCGGAATTTGCGTCTGGGCGACATCGGATAAGCCAGTGAGCTTCTTTCAAGCCCAGGCGTCCCCGCAGCTGGAAATGCGCGGGACAGTCGGTAACCTTCAATAGATGGACGATCGTCGATGCTACCGGCGGGCCGGTGCTGTCGTGGACGATCCGCTACCGGCTGCGCACGTCGTTCTCGCGCACGGGCAAGACCGCCACCTCTCGAATTGCGGCGCCACGGGGGATCGCGAATAGCGGGCCGGCAGCCGAGGGCGACGAGGTTCTACACGATCAGAACCTACTCGAAGGAATAAGTGAAACCTTCCTTGGAGGCGCCGACGGTGACTTTGGTCATCTTTTCGCCCTCGAGCGACCGGTTAAGCACGCCGCGGCTCAGTTCCGGCAGCAGCGTGTTGGTCAGGATGGCATCGATCATCCGCCCGCCGGATTCGATCTCGGTGCAGCGGGCCTTGACCAGATCCATGACACCGTCGCCGATCACCAGTTCCGCATCGTTGGTTGCCCGCAACCGGCGAGCGATCTTGGCGAACTGGTGGCCAGTGATCGCTTCGATCATCGAATCAGAGAGCGGATAGTAAGGAATGGTCACCACCCGGCCAAGGAAGGCAGCCGGGAAGACCTTCAGCAATGGGCTGCGCAAGGCGGTATCCAGATCGTCGAGCCCGGTCCGCAGCGTGCCATTCTTTGTGCGGTCCATGATAACTTCGGAGCCGACATTCGAGGTGAGCAGGATCAGGGTGTTCTTGAAATCGATCCGGCGGCCCTCGCTGTCGTCCATCATGCCCTTGTCGAAGACCTGGAAGAAGATTTCGTGGACGTCGGGATGCGCCTTCTCGACCTCGTCGAGCAGGATCACCGAATAGGGTTTTCTGCGCACCGCTTCGGTCAGGATGCCGCCCTTGCCGTAGCCGACATAGCCGGGCGGTGCGCCCTTCAGTGTCGAGACGGTGTGCGCCTCCTGGAACTCGGACATGTTGATGGAGATCAGGTTCTGCTCGCCACCGTAAAGCGTTTCGGCCAGCGCCAATGCCGTTTCGGTCTTGCCGACGCCCGAGGGGCCGCAAAGCAGGAAGACCCCGACCGGCTTTTCAGGCGCGCCAAGCCCGGCGCGGCTGGTCTGCACGCGTTTGGCGATCATCTCCATGGCGTGATCCTGGCCGACGACCCGTTCCGAAAGCGTGGCGGCGAGCTTGAGCGCCTTTTCGGTCTGGCTGGACAGCATCCGTCCGGTCGGGATCCCGGTCCAGTCCTGGACCACGGCGGCCACTGCATTGCGGTCAACCGAGGGCAGAATCAGCGGTGTCTCGCCTTGTGCCGCTGCCAATTCGGCCATCAGTGCGCGCAATCGGGCGAGATCGGCGGCAGGATCGGCAGCGGCCTGTGTCTCCGCGTCCGTCTGGGCGGCCTTGGGCGGCTCAGTCTCTGACGACTCCGCTACCTTGGTCTTTTCTGCGTTCGCCGCTGCCGGTTCGGCATCGGCCCCAACGGTGGCCGCATCGAGCGCCACACCCTCGCCGCGCAGCCTGGCGCGCAGTTCGAGTATCTCGGCGACGAGCACCTTTTCACGATCCCAACGCTGCTGCGCCGCAGCCAGGGTGATCTCGCTTTCGGCAAGCCCGGTGTCGACGCGCGCCTGCCGTTCAGCCACCTCGATGCCGATCGCGGCCTCGCGCCCGATGATGCCGCGCTCGACCTCCAGAGCCTGGCGGCGGCGCATGATGTCCTCGACCTCGGCTGGCGTAGCATGCTGCGATATGGCGACACGGGCGCAGGC
>NZ_RZPW01000063.1:0-14293 GCF_003998455.1 Mesorhizobium sp. M7A.F.Ca.CA.001.08.2.1
CGGAGAGATCGCGCACCAGGGTCATCTCCTGGAATGCTGTCTGCATGCCGAGCGCATGTGCTGCGCGCGGTGCGCCGTAAGCGATCTCCTTGCCGAAGACACGGACATGGCCTTGGCTCGGCCGGACCAGCCCGGACAGCAGCTTCACCAGTGTCGACTTGCCGGCTCCGTTTTCACCGAGCAGGGCATGGACGCTGCCGGGCGCGATCGCAAACGACACGCCGTCCAGCGCGACGGTCGGGCCGAACGCCTTGCTGATGCCGTCGATCTCGACGGCGGGGAGCTCGGAGTGTTCTGTCATTGTCCTCGATCGCCGGCTTGGCATGGATTGACGACGCACGGACAGTTGTCCGTGCATCGTCACACGGGCCTTGGGAGGCTTAGTTCTCCGGTTGTCCGACGAGGGCAGCATTAAGGCCGACCTCGGGTGTCTGGTCCGAGAAGATCGAGGCAAACCAGCCCGGATTGGAGACCAGCGACGGCTTGAAGGCGTTGCAGCCGGCCTTCATCTCCGCCCATGTGCCTTCGTCGCACAGCTTGATCGTCTCATTGGTAACGACCGGCAGCGGCAGGATGGTGGTCTTCGGCACGTCCTTGCCTTCGATCGCCTCGACGGCAAGCTTCAGCGCCAGCGCACCCGAATAAGGCGGCGAGGCATAGGAAATGCGTTGTGCGCCCGCCGGTGCATAAGGAGGAGCGGCACCTTCGACTTCGGTGCCCTCCGGCAGCATCTGGATGCGGCCGCCATTGGAACCTTCGCCGGCGCAAGGCAGGAGTTCGCTGGTCTTCTTGCCAGCCTCGAGCTGCATCGAGTTGGCGGTGAAGCAGCCGACCTGCATCCACAGTCCGTTGATGTCGTCCCAATTGCGGGTGGCCAGGATTTTCGAAAGTTCGGTGCGGGCGACCGCCTGGCTCCACATGCCGACAGCCTCGCCGACGATCTTGATATCAGGATACTTGGCGAAGACTTCCTTGGCGGCCTTTGTCCGCTGATCGTCAACGGATGTTCCCGGGACGCCCGTGATGGCGATGATGTTGCCCTTGCCGTTGAGCTTCTTGACCAGCCATTCGGCGGTCACCCTGCCCGCTTCCAGCTGGTCTATGTGGACGTTGTAGGCGCAAGGCTCGGTGATCTCGGCGTCGTACGCAAAGACCTTCACACCCTTGTCGCAGGCATTCTTGACGACCTGGTTGAGCGCGGTCGGCGAGATCGGATACACGACGATAGCTTCGGCGCCGCTTTGCACCATTGCGTTGATCTGCTGAATCTGGCGTTGCGCGTTGGGGCCAGCGACCTGGACCTGCAGGTCGACCTTGTCGGCCAGGCTCTTATGAGCGGCCATGGCCTTGACCATGTTGGCCGCCTCCGCCTGCCAATCATTGCCGATGTAGCTCATGCTGAGAAAGATCTTGTGCTTCTCGGCGGCCTGCGCGGCGGACAGGCCGAAGGCGCACGCAGCCATGCCGGCCAGCAGCGCGAGCCGCCGGACTTTCGATCCGATACCCATGTGGAACTCCTCCCAAACAGAACGACCGAATGCCTCCCAAGGGTACAAAACGTAAACCCTTGTCATTCGATGCCAGCGACCGTATCATGATTTGATCAAATATCAATGATGGAATCGTTTATATCAAAACGGGCTATGTCGGCCGCTTGACGTGGCACCACGAACCTTGCATTCCGGCACAAGCAATAGTGTCGCCCATGGGCGGGAAGGTTGACCGGAGATGGCTGGATCGGCGTTCAGGAAGCCTGGTGTCGAGATCATTCCATTGTCCAAGGAAACTCTGCAGGACCGGGTCTACAACCAGGTCACCGAGTTGATCCTCGACGGCAGCATCGTGCCGGGCGAGATGGTCACGGTTCAGAGCCTCGCCGACGCCTTTGGCGTCAGTCCGATGCCGGTCAGGGAAGCGCTGCGGCGCCTGACGGCAGCCAACGCGCTCACCGTGGTATCCGGACGCTCCATTGGTATTCCGGCGCTCAGCCGCGAGCGGCTCACCGATTTGCGCAATGTACGTTTTGAGATAGAGGCCATCGCCGCCGGCTGGGCCTCACAGAACCGCAGTGATGCGGATCTTGCGATTTTCGCGCGCGATCTGGACTCACTGGAACGCGCGAATGGCGCGGACGACGTAAAGGCCTATCTCAGGGCGAATTATACCTTCCACTTCGCAATCTACCGAGCAGCGGGATCCGAAACCCTGCTCAAGATCATCAAGGATCTATGGCTGCAGATCAGCCCCTATTTCAATATGCTGCATGGATCCTACTCGACCGCGAACACATACCATCAACAGATGTTTGCGGCCCTGCGCGACCGGGACGAGCAGGCAGTTCAGGCGGCGGTTCGCGGCGATATCGATGCGGCTTTCGACATGCTGGTCGATCTTTTGAAGTAGCGCCCGGCCCGACCTCCGACCCTTATCACATGCCTCCTATTTCTGGGGATGGCAGAGCAGCGCTCATGCGCACTCAGCGAGCAAGCGCGGGCTTCTTCTGGTGATCTAGAGGTCATATCCCGAGCGCGCCATCCATTGTTCTCGTGCTGGAGCTTGCCGGCGGCAGCCGATGACGCGGCGAACGCATCGCATGGTCATTATCGGATTGCCAAAATCTGGTAGCGTGATTATACCAGTTGATCAGTTGACGACGGGCTATGCCGTCGGCGAAGAACAGGAGTGGTGACCAGATGACAACGATTGCGCTGTTCGGGGCTGGCGGGAAAATGGGCTACCGCCTGTCGACCAATTTTCGCGGGTCGCCCTACACAATACGCCATGTCGAGGTCAGCGATGCCGGCAAGGAGCGCCTGAAGACCGGGCTGGGTTTCGATGCGGTCAGCGCCGACGAAGCGCTCAAGGGCGCCGATGTGGTGATCCTGGCCGTTCCCGACACGCATATCGGCAAGGTGGCGAGCAGCATCGAGAGCAAGCTGGCGCCGGGCACCATGGTGGTGGTGCTCGACGCGGCGGCACCCTTCGCCGGCCACCTGCCGAATCGACCGGACCTCACCTATTTCGTCACCCACCCCTGCCATCCGCCGATCTTCAACGACGAAACAGACATGGCGGCAAAGAAGGACTATTTCGGCGGCGTCAAGGCCAAGCAGCATATGGTCAGCGCCTTGATGCAGGGGCCGGAAGAGGATTACGCCAAGGGCGAGGCGATCGCGAAGATCATCTGGGCGCCGGTCATGCGTTCGCACCGCGTCAGCGTCGAACAGATGGCGCTGCTGGAACCCGGGCTTTCGGAGACGGTGTGCGCCTCGTTGCTGGTGGTCATGAAGGAAGCCGTCGACGAGGTCGTGGCACGCGGCGTCGACCAGCAGGCGGCGCTCGACTTCCTGCTCGGCCATATGAACGTGCTGGGCGCCGTCATTTTCGGCGAGACCAAGGGCGTTTTCTCGGATGCCTGCAACAAGGCGATCGAGTTCGGCAAGCCGGTGCTGATGCGGGACGACTGGAAGCGCGTGTTCGAGCCGGAAGAGATCGCCGCCAGCATTCAGCGTATCACCTGAAGAGGAGAGGCGCTGCCGCAGCGCCGCGACGTCGCCGTACCGTTGCGACGCTCGGCATCGTAGCTCATCAGGTACATATCACCTGAATTCGTGGTTGACTCATCATACCAGTTGGCTTAGCTGTTCATGGCTCGGATCGACAGGGTTTTCGCAGGAGTACGATGCCTGGGCGAGTGGAGGATGGCTGGGGAGCAACGATCCGTGGAGGGGAAGCCGGCAAACGGCTCTTTAGCCCGGAAGCGATCCGCCGCCCGCGCCGCCTGACGAATTCGGATGCCGACAGATGCTTTGGGTAACCAAGGCAATTTTTCAAACGGGAGGACTTCATGAAACTTACACGCAGAATGACGCTTGCGGCTTTCGCCGGCATGCTGGCGCTTGGCACGGCCGTGCCCGCCTACGCGGCGGATCTCATCGCCATCATCACGCCCTCGCACGACAATCCGTTCTTCAAGGCGGAAGCCGTCGGCGCCGAAGCCAAGGCCAAGGAACTCGGCTACGAGGCGCTGGTGCTGGTCCATGACGACGACGCCAACAAGCAGTCCGAGCTGATCGACACCGCGATCGGCCGCGGCGCCAAGGCGATCATCCTCGACAATGCCGGCGCCGACGCCACCGTCGCCGCGGTACAGAAAGCCAAGGACGCAGGCATTCCGTCCTTCCTGATCGACCGCGAGATCAACGCCACCGGCGTCGCCGTCGCGCAGATCGTCTCCAACAACTACCAGGGCGCCCAGCTCGGCGCGCAGGAATTCGTCAAGCTGATGGGCGAGAAGGGCAATTTCGTCGAGCTGGTCGGCAAGGAATCCGACACCAATGCCGGCATTCGTTCCAAGGGCTATCACGACGTCATCGACGACTATCCGGACCTGAAGATGGTCGCCCAGCAGTCGGCCAACTGGAGCCAGACGGAAGCCTATTCCAAGATGGAATCGATCCTGCAGGCCAACCCCGACATCAAGGGCGTGATCTCCGGCAACGATACGATGGCGATGGGCGCCTATGCGGCACTTGCCGCGGCGAACCGCAAGGATGTCATCGTCGTCGGCTTCGACGGATCGAACGATGTTCGCGACTCCATCACCTCGGGCGGCATCAAGGCAACGGTGCTGCAGCCCGCCTTCGCGCAGGCGCAGATGGCGGTCGAGCAGGCCAACGACTTCATCAAGAACAAGAAGTCGCCGGCCAAGGAAAAGCAATTGATGGACTGCGTTCTGGTCAATGGCGACAATGCCGCCAAGCTGGAGACCTTCGCGCTGACGAACTGAGCCAGCGTGATTTGAATAGCGAGGGGCGAACCCAGGATCGCCCCTCGCCGCCATTTTCCGTGGGCCGCCCACGATGCTGAACGACAGGCCGCCATGCTGAACACCAAGCCGAACTGGCCGATCCTTACCGTGATGGTCGGCATCAGCCTGACCGCCTGCAAGATCCTGCCGACGAAATCGGACGACGGCAACAACGCTGCCACCTTCAATCCAGACAAGATGGTCGAAGAGATATGGGCGGCAAAGGTCGTGCCCTATCTCCAGCAGAAAGCCGGACCGTTTGCGCAGGTTCACACCCTGGCGACAACCGACCCAGCGGCTGCCGGCGCCAAATACGGCAATCCGAACAAGCAGGCGAATTCGCCTTGGACTTTCGCGGTTCGGCTGGAAGGCAAGATTATCGCGGCCAACACACAGTCGCGTGCGGCAACGGTCGACGTCGATGTCGACGGCGACGGCAAAGCCGATGCACGGGTGCAGATCGGACCGGCGGTGCGCGGTACCGCGCTGCGCGACAGCCTGGACTTCATCCAGTTCAACGACTTCACCAACCAGATCGACTTCGCCCAGTTCGGCAAGGCTTTCAACGCTTATGCCGACAAGATGGTGCTGTCGAAGCTGCCGCGCGAGGCGCTGGAAGGCCGCAGCGCCAAGGTGCTCGGCGCCTACACGCTGGGCAGCGGCCAGGACCTGCCGCTGGTGACGCCGGCGGAGGCAGAGATCGGGCCGAAGCCATGAGCGCGATCGCGGAGCGCGAAATCATTCTGAAGCTCGAGGACGTCTCCAAGGTCTATTCCGGCACCGTTGCGGTCAAGCGCGCCAATTTCGAGGTGCGCAAGGGCGCGGTCAACGTGCTGGTCGGCGAAAACGGCGCCGGCAAGTCGACGCTGATGAAGATCATCGCCGGCGTCGAACGGCCGACCGCCGGCCGCATCCTGCTGGAAGGCGAAGAGGTTTCCTTCTCGTCATCCGGTGATGCGGTGAACCGTGGCATCGGCATGGTGTTCCAGGAGCTGAACCTGTTCGGCAATATGAGCGTCGCCGAGAATATTTTCGCCACCCGAGAAATCACCAACCGCTTCGGCAAAATCGACCACGCGCAACAGGAAAACCGCGCTGCGGAATTTCTGGAACGCCTACAGGCCGGCATCCGGCCCGACATGCTGGTCGAGGATCTGCGCATCGGCCAGCAGCAGCTGGTCGAGATCGCCAAGGCGGTTTCGCTCGATGCACGCATCCTGATCATGGACGAGCCGACCTCGGCGCTGAGTGCAGCGGAAGTCGAGATCCTGTTCAAGGTGATCGCCGACCTCAAGGCGCGCGGCGTGGCCATCGTCTACATTTCGCACCGGCTCGAAGAGCTGATCCGCATCGGCGACTACATCACCGTGCTGCGTGACGGCTGCATCACCGGCCAGGAAGAGATGAAGAACGTCGACACGCAGTGGATCGTTCGCCAGATGATCGGCTCCGACGCCAAGGACTTCGCCAAGGCCGACGGCCATCTTCCGGGCGAAGAGATTTTTCGTGCCGAGGAGATCTGCCTGCCTCGTGCCACCGGCGGACTTGCCGTTGACCATGTCTCGTTGTCGCTGCGTGCCGGCGAGATCCTCGGCATATACGGCTTGATGGGCGCCGGGCGCAGCGAACTGTTCGACTGCATCATGGGCCGCCACGACCATTCGACCGGCGACATCTTCATTGGCGGTAGAAAGGTCAAGGAGCGCGATACGACGCGGCGCATCCGGCGCGGGCTGGCGCTGATCCCCGAGGATCGCCAGCGCGAAGGGCTTGTCTCGATCCTTTCGGTCGCCAGCAATTTGACGCTGGCCAGCCTGTCGCGCTTTGCCCGCCTGTTCCACATCCGTGCCGCCGACGAAAGGCAGGCGGTGACGCAGGTGGTGCGGGAGTTGGCGATCAGGGTCGCCGACCCGGCGCAAGAGGTGTCGTCGCTGTCGGGCGGCAACCAGCAGAAGGTGGTGATCGGCAAGGCGCTGCTCACCGAACCCAAGGTGCTGTTGATGGACGAGCCCAGCCGAGGCATCGATGTCGGCGCCAAGGCCGACGTCTTCCGCACCATGCGCAAACTGTCCCGCGACGGTTTGGGGATTTTGTTCGCCACCTCCGATCTCGATGAGGTGATTGCGCTGTCGGACCGCATCGCAGTGATGAGCAACGGAAAACTGACCGGCATGTTCGACCGCACTGAGGCGACGGAGGCGGCACTCGTCGCCGCATCGGCGCTTGGCCACGGACCAGCCCCACATACGGAGAGCACCGCCCATGACTGACATCCCAGCCAAAGCGGCCGCTCCCTCCGCTTCCAGCGGCTCGGTGCTGCTGACAGTTATGAAGCTCAGGACCTTCATTGCGCTGATCGCCGTGCTGATCTTCTTCTCGATCGCGGCGCCGAATTTCCTGTCGACCGCCAATCTGATCCTGATGTCGAAGCACGTGGCGCTGAATGCGTTCCTGGCGATGGGCATGACCTTCGTCATCATCACCGGCGGCATCGACCTTTCGGTCGGTTCGATCGTCGGCCTGTGCGGTATGGTGGCCGGGTATCTCGTGCTCAACGGCATCGACCTGCAGATCGGCTACACCATCTATTTCAACGTCTTTGAGATCGCGCTGATCACGCTTGCCGTCGGCATATTGATCGGCGCCGTCAACGGCTTGCTGATCACCAGGCTAAACGTCGCGCCGTTCATCGCCACGCTCGGCGTGCTCTATGTCGCGCGCGGCCTGGCGCTGCTGTCGTCGGATGGCCGCACCTTTCCCAACCTCGTCGGCAAGCCGGAGCTTGGCACCACCGGCTTCGGCTTCCTCGGGGCCGGTCGGCTGCTTGGCCTGCCGGTGGCGATCTGGATCCTCATCGTCGTTGCACTGGGAGCCGCCTATCTCGCCAAGTACACGCCACTCGGTCGCCATATCTTCGCCGTCGGCGGCAATGAACGGGCGTCGCGGATTTCGGGCGTCCGGGTCAACATGGTCAAGATGTTCGTCTATATGTTCTCCGGTTTCTGCGCGGCGATCGTCGGCCTGATCATCTCGTCCGAGTTGATGGCCTCGCATCCGGCGACGGGCGAAAGCTTCGAGCTCAACGCCATTGCGGCGGCGGTGCTTGGCGGCACTTCGATGTCGGGCGGCCGCGGTACGATCGGCGGCACCATCGTGGGCGCCTTCGTCATCGGCATCCTTTCGGACGGGTTGGTGATGATGGGCGTGAGTTCGTTCTGGCAGATGGTGATCAAGGGCCTCGTCATCATCGTCGCCGTCGTCGTCGACCAGGCACAGCGCCGGCTTCAGCAACGTGTCACCTTGATGCAGATGGCAAAGGCAGGCTGAGCATGGCGGAACTGCGGGGAGCGCTGATCGGCTGCGGCTTCTTTGCCGTCAACCAGATGCATGCCTGGCGCGACATAGCGGGCGCCTCGATCATCGCCATCTGTGACCGTGACCCGGAACGGTTGCGGATCGTCGGTGACCAGTTCGGCATTGCGAAGCGCTATACCGACGCGGCGGAACTATTTGCCGGCGAAAGCCTGGACTTCGTCGATATCGCCACCACCGCGCCCAGCCATCGTCCGCTTGTCGAAATGGCGGCCGCCCACCGCGTTCCGGTGATCTGCCAAAAGCCGTTCGCGCCGACGCTTGCCGACGCAAAGGCGATGGTCAAGGCATGCGCGGAAGCCGGCGTTCCGCTGATGGTGCATGAGAATTTTCGCTGGCAGTCACCTATCCAGGCGGTGCGGACCGTGCTCGATAGCGGCGAGATCGGCACGCCCTTCTTCGGGCGTATCTCCTTCCGCTCGGCGTATGACGTGTTTTCCGGTCAGCCCTATCTGGCGACGGGAAAGCGCTTCATCATCGAGGACCTCGGTATCCATATCCTCGATATCGCCCGTTTCCTGCTCGGCGACGTCTCGACCATCACGACACGAATCGCCCGCATCAATCCCGCCATTGCCGGCGAGGATGTGGCGACCATGCTGATGGACCACAAGAGCGGCGCAACCTCCGTGGTCGACTGCAGCTACGCGACGAAGCTCGCCACCGAGCCGTTTCCCGAAACGCTGATCGAGATCGATGGCAGCGACGGCACGATCCGGCTGGCGCAGGGATACCGGCTGACCGTCACCGGCAAGAGCGGCACGGCCGTCACCGACGTCTCGCCGCCGCTGCTGGCCTGGGCGTCGCGGCCCTGGCACAACATCCAGGAAAGCGTCGTCGCCATCCAGCAGCACTGGGTAGACTGCCTGGCAAAGGGCGTACAACCGGCGACCTCGGGCGCGGACAATCTCAAGACGTTCGCGCTGGTCGAGGCCGCCTATGCTGGGGCCGCGAGCCGGCAACCGGTGCAACTCGACGCCTCGCTGAAATGACCGCCGATACCTTCCTCCTTTACGGCACGCGCGTGGTCGAGGCCGAGCCGGTCAGGCTCAGCGCAGGCGCGCTCAGCGCCGACTTCGTCAACGGCAATCTGCGCACCATTCGGCATGGCGGCACCGAAGTGCTACGCGCCATCGCCTATATCGTGCGTGACCGCGACTGGGGTACTTACGAGCCTGAACTGACTGAGCTTGTCGTCGACCAGGGCGCCGACGCTTTCTTGGTCAGCTATACGGCAAGCTGCACCGGGCCGGACGCAAGTCGGCTCGCCTTTCGCGCCACGATCAAAGGCTCCTCTGATGGCTATCTGGCCTTCGACGTCAGCGCACTGCCCGAGAGCGATTTCGAGGCCAATCGCTGCGGTTTTTGCATCCTGCATCCGATCGCCGGTCTCGCCGGCAGCCCGGTGACGGTCGAGCATACCGACGGCAGCGTGGTCGCCACGAAGCTGCCGCTGTTGATCGATCCCTGGCAGCCTTTCAAGCATCTGCGCGCGATCACCCATGAGGTTCAGCCGGGCATCGTCGCCGAATGCCGGATGGAGGGCGACACTTTCGAGATGGAGGACCAGCGCAACTGGTCGGACGCGTCCTACAAGACCTATGTCCGGCCGCTGGCGCTGCCATGGCCCTATGTGCTGCCGGTCGGCCAGACTGTAAGCCAGACGGTCAGCCTGTGCATCACCGGCGAAGGGAAAATGCCGGCAGCCGCTGCAACCACCGAGCCGGTTCGTGTCGAGCTCGGCGAGGCTGGGCAGAAGCTGCCGGATATCGGCGTGATCATCTATCCGGATGAGGTCGAGGCAGCGCTCGCAAACCTTCCGACATTGGCGGAACTCGGCCCACAGCAACTGATCCTCCACTACGATCCGACGCGCGGCCACGGGCTGGCCGCGTTGCAATCCTTTGCAAAACTTGCCGCCGCCTATCCAGCCGGCACCACACTCGAATGCGTTGTTGACGGCGCGGGCGATCTCAATGCCGAGCTGTCAGCCGTCGCGGCCCTGGTGTGTCAGGCCGGGCTAAAACTCTCGGCCATTGCCGTGTCGCCGTCGGTCGATCGGCAGTCGACGCCGCCGGGCAGCGCGTGGCCGGAATGCCCGCCGCTCGACGACATTTATGCCGCAGCGCGGCGGGCATTCCCCGATATCCGCCTCGGCGGCGGCATGTTCAGCTATTTCACCGAACTCAACCGCAAGCGCGTGCCGGCAGACCAGCTCGATTTCGTCACCCACTGCACTTGCCCGATCGTGCATGCCGCCGACGATCTCAGCATCATGCAGTCGCTGGAGGCGCTGCCTTTCATCACCCAATCGGCACGGGCGATCTTCGGGGCAAAGCCCTACCGGATCGGACCGTCGACGATTGCCATGCGCCAGAACCCTTATGGCGGAGCGACCAAACCCAATCCCGGGGGACAGCGCATTGCCATGGCCGACAGCGATCCGCGCCATGCCGGCCAGTTCGCGGCGGCTTGGACGATCGGCTATGCCGCGCGCGTCGCAGCCGCTGGGCTGGAACAGCTCACGCTCTCCAGCTTCACCGGACCGTTCGGCGTGCTGGCGTCATCCGGAGAACCCGTCGCGGAAGGATCGCCCCGGCCGCTCTTCAGAGCCATCAAGGGGCTTTGCGAACTGGCCGGCCTTGCGCATGTGGCGGCAGGGACGAGCGATGAGACCAAGGTGCTGGCGCTGGCTGGACGCTCGGCCTCGGGCGACACTGTCGTGTGGCTGGCGAACCTGACGGCGGACGACGTGCAGGTCGACATTTCAGCTTTTGGCCGAAGCCATCTCGTGATGACGCCTTACGAGATCGTCCGGATCGACTGACGTCATTTTTCGGAGTTCATCACGTAGAGCGCGCGCGAGCGCTCTAGATGCTTGATCATCGCCTTCTCGGCGCCGTCCGCATCCTTCAGTTCAATGCGGCCTATGATCTCTTCGTGCTCGGTGAGCGTGAACTTTTCCTTGCCGGTCCAGATCAGCATTTCGGTGTGGTATTCCTTCAGCCAGCCGAGCATCGCCTCGCTGACGGCGACATAGATCGGGTTGCCGGAGATCGCGGCGATCTGTGTATGGAACTTCATGTCGGCGGAGATGAAGGCTTCGGAAGCGCCGCGAAAGCCGCGCTGTTCGGCAACGGTGGCCCGCAGCCGCAGCACATCCTCGGCGGTGGCCTTTTCGGCGGCTTCCCTGACCATACCACGCTCGAAGAAGATGCGCGCGGTCTTCAGGTGCTCCAGCGTGTCTTTCGATGACGACAGGATGATCTTGGCGGCGCCGTCGACCTGCTTGATGATCGACTTGGCGGTGAGTTGCAGCACCTTGGCGCGTTCGCCATGCGAGATCGCAACCAGCCCCATATTGCTCAGCGCCTGCATCGCCTCGCGGATCGCGGGGCGGCCGACCTCGAAGCGCTCCATCAGCTCGCGCTCCGAGGGCATGTCGTCGCCTGGCATCAGCTCGCCGCTGGTGATCAGCCGCTTCAGCCGCAAGAAGACCTCATCGGAAAGCTTGCGCCGGACAATCGGTTCCGAACGGTTCATCGCCGCGAATCACTCCCTTGACCCGGCCCTATCTAACACTGCCGCCACAATTCCCGGAATTGCCGTCTGTCGATCCCGCTGCCGGATATGACTTGCAATACTTATGTACTCATTATACCAGATTTGAAACACCAGTGAACCTTTTTCGAACGCCTCGGCTTGAGACAGCGGACCATGATCACCCTCACCTACCGCATCGAAACGCCTGGAAGCATCGAAGCGCTGGCGGCCAAGATCGCCAGCGATCAGTCGACCGGCACCTTCGTAGCGCTGCCCGGCGAGACCGAGGAACTGAAGGCCCGGGTGGCGGCACGTGTGCTGGCGATTCGGCCTCTGCCCGATGCCGAGCGGCCGTCGCTTCCCAATGACGGTAAGGGGCCGTTCAGGCGCGCCGATGTCGACATCGCCTTTCCGTTCGATGCCATCGGCACCGACCTTTCGGCGCTGATGACGATTGCCATCGGCGGCACCTATTCGATCAAGGGCCTTACCGGGATTCGCGTCGTCGACATGAAATTGCCGGAGGAGTATCGCGGGGCACATCCCGGCCCACAGTTCGGTGTCGCCGGCAGCCGCCGGCTGACCAATGTGACTGACCGCCCGATCATCGGCACGATCGTCAAGCCGGCGCTAGGATTGCGGCCGCACGAGACGGCGGCAATGGTGGCGGAACTGATCGCCGCCGGCGTCGACTTCATCAAGGATGACGAGAAGCTGATGAGCCCGGCCTATTCGCCCCTGTCGGAACGGGTGAAGGCAATCATGCCGCTGATCCTCGATCACGAGCAGAAGACCGGCAAGAAGGTGATGTATGCCTTCGGCATTTCGCACGCCGATCCGGACGAGATGATGCGCAACCACGATCTGGTGGCGAAGGCCGGCGGCAATTGTGCTGTTATCAACATCAATTCGATCGGCTTTGGCGGCATGGCATTCCTGAGAAAACGCTCCGGCCTGGTGCTGCATGCTCATCGCAACGGCTGGGACATCCTCACCCGTCACCCCGGCCTCGGCATGGACTTCAAGGTCTGGCAGCAATTCTGGCGGCTGCTCGGCGTCGACCAGTTCCAGATCAACGGCATCGCCTCGAAATACTGGGAGCCGGATGACTCTTTCGTCGAATCCTTCAAGGCGGTGACGACGCCGATCTTTTCGCCTGGGGACTGCGCATTACCGGTGGCAGGTTCCGGCCAGTGGGGCGGTCAGGCGCCCGAGACATATGCACGGACCGGCCGGACCGTGGATCTTCTCTATCTCTGCGGCGGCGGCATCGTCAGCCATCCGGACGGACCGGGCGCCGGCGTACGTGCCGTGCAGCAAGCCTGGCAAGCGGCGGTCGACGGCATTCCGCTGGCCGACTTCGCCTTGAACCATCCCGAACTGGCGCGGTCGATCGAAAAATTCGGCGACGGCAAGGCAGCCTGAGACGATGCAGGACCTGCTTCTCAGCTATTATGGCGACGACCTGACCGGCTCGACCGATGTCATGGAGGCGCTCGAGCTCGGTGGCGTGCCGACCGTGCTGTTCATGCGCCAGCCGGACGCGGCCCTGCTGTCCCGGTTTGGCCATTGCCGGGCGATAGGGCTGGCCGGCACCAGCCGCAGTGAGACGCCGCAATGGATGGACACGCATCTGCGCGATGCCTTCGCCTGGCTGAAGACGCTTAACGCCGAGATTTGCCACTACAAGGTCTGCTCGACCTTCGATTCCAGCCCGACGATCGGCAGCATCGGCCGAGCCATCGAGGTCGGCCGCTCGGTGTTCGCGCAGGATAGTGTGCCGCTGCTGGTCGGCGTGCCGCAGCTCAAGCGCTATACCGCTTTCGGCCATCTGTTCGCGGCCTATCGCGACCAATATTTCCGCATTGATCGCCACCCGGTGATGAGCCGTCACCCGACGACGCCGATGGATGAGTCCGATCTGCTGATCCATCTGTCGCGGCAGACGGCGCTGAGCTCCGGGCTGGTCGATCTTGCGACGCTGCAGTCGGCATCGCGGTCGGCGGCGTTCGATCGCCTGACCGGAAACGGCACCGCCATCGTGCTTGTCGATGTCGACAGTCTGGAGACGCAGGTTTTGGCCGGCAAGGAACTGTGGCGCGTTCGCAAGCCCGGCGGTTCTTTTGTCGTCGGCTCGTCCGGTGTCGAATATGCGCTGCTGGCCGAATGGACGTCGAATGGCGTCGTCAGCGCTGGGCCAGGCTTCACATCGCCGGGCGCTGCCGAGCGGATAGCCGTCGTGTCGGGCAGTTGCTCGCCGACCACCGAACGGCAGATCCGGCATGCCCTGACCGACGGTTTCGACGGCATCGAGGTCGATCCGGTCGAACTGGTTTCGGAGGCCTCGCAGCAGGCGATCACGCGCGCAACGGCAAGCGGCCGTGCCAGTCTGCAAGCCGGGCGCAGCGTCATCCTCTACACCGCGCTTGGCCCCACTGCCGACAGGGGCGCCGAAATCGACCGGGAGGAAGGCGCCCGCCACAGGCTTGGCCGCGGCCTCGGAGAAATCCTTCGCAACCTGACGGTGGAACAGAGCCTGCGTCGCGTGGTCATTGCAGGCGGCGACAC
>NZ_RZPW01000640.1:0-3681 GCF_003998455.1 Mesorhizobium sp. M7A.F.Ca.CA.001.08.2.1
CTCTTAGCCCGGCCGGCCAAATCTTTTTGCTTTTCCCTACTCCCTTACTGCCCTACTCCCTTATTCCCCTGCGAGCAAAGCGAGCACTTATGCCTTACGACCAGAAGAAAATCGTCGAAGCCCTGCGTGCTTTCGAACGCGGCGAGATCGTCGTCGTCATGGATGATGACGGGCGCGAGAACGAGGGCGACCTGATCGTCGCCGCTGTCCACTGCACGCCCGAAAAGATGGCGTTCATCGTTCGCCACACCTCCGGCATCGTCTGTACGCCGATGCCGCGCGAAGAAGCCAAGCGGCTGAACCTTGCCCCCATGGTCGCCGACAACGATTCCGCCCACACCACCGCTTTCACCGTCAGCGTCGATTTCAAGCATGGCACCACGACCGGCATCTCGGCCGAAGATCGCACTTTGACCGTTCGCAATCTTGCCAACGGCAATGTCGGTGGCTCGGATTTCGTCCGGCCCGGCCACATCTTTCCGCTGATTGCGCGCGAAGGCGGCGTGCTGATGCGCTCAGGCCATACCGAAGCAGCGGTCGATCTGTGCAAGCTCGCCGGCCTGCCGCCGGTTGGCGTCATTTCCGAGCTGGTCAATGATGACGGCACCGTCAAGCGCGGTCCGCAGGTGCAGGCTTTCGCCGAGGAGCATGGCCTCAAGCAGGTTTCGGTCGCCGACCTCATCGCCTACCGGCAGCGCAAGGAAACGCTGGTCGAACGCGTCGCCTGCTCGGAAATCGACACGCTCGGCGGCAAGGCACAGGTCTTCACCTACACGCTGCCGTGGGACTCCATGCATCACGTCGCCATCGTCTTCGGCGACATTCGTGACGGCGAGGACGTGCCGGTGCGTCTGCATTCCGAGGATGTGGTGACCGATGTCTTCGGCACCAGCCACCGGCTCGACGCCATCATGAAGACAATGGGCGAGCGCAGGCGCGGTGTCATCGTCTATCTCAGAGAAGGCTCCGTCGGCGTTGCGCATCAGGAGCGCAAGCGGCCGGCAAGCGGCGACCGCGAGGATCACGAAGAGGCGCGCCGCCGCGAAAACGAGTGGCGCGAGATCGGGCTAGGCGCCCAGATACTCAAGGATCTCGGCATCTCCTCGATCAACCTGATCGCCTCGCGCGAACGCCACTATGTCGGCCTCGAAGGTTTTGGCATCCACATCGCCAAGACCGAGATCCTCTGAGCCTCCCGCCGATCCGGTTGCCGGAGAAGACGGATGAATGCGTCTCTGCCTTCCAGCCAACGCAGCGAGCGGCTTTTGCTGCGCCGCCCAGAAGAGGCTGATCTGGATTTCCTGATCGACCTCTTTTCGCGCCGGGAGCTTGTTGCTCATCGTCCGGACCCTGTCCCGGATACAGCCCAGCAGAGCGCCGCGCGGCTGACGCGCGACATCGGTCATTGGGACAAGCACGGCTTTGGCCGCTGGGCGGTCGAGGCGGATGAAAAGCTGGTCGGCTTCGGCGGCGTCACGGTATCGGCGGATTTCGACGGTCTGAACCTGTCCTATCATCTTCATCCGGCGAGCTGGGGACATGGCTATGCCACGGAATTGGTGACGGAAGCACTGCGCACCGCGTTCGGCCCCTTGCGTGCCGATCGGGTTGTCGGCATCGTCCGCCCCGCCAATCCGGCTTCGCGACGGGTGCTGGAGAAATGTGGCTTCGTCTTCGAAAAAGAGGTGATGCTGCACGGGGCGCCAACGATAGTTTTGGCATTGGCGCACCCAAGAAGAGTCAATATTTCAGGCCCGGCCGCCTAGAGCGGCGCGCCCGGCCTAAGGCCCGGGCGCGCCGGAACTATTCCGCAGCAATCGCGGCTGCTTCGCATCCGTCCATCTCGCACTCAGCCGTGGCAAGGCTGCGCTGGCCAAGCAGCACCGTGGCCAGCGCGATCGTGCCTGAAGCCACAGAGACCCAGAACCCGTTCTGGGCACCGAACGCATCGACCACCGCGCCGGCCGCGAACGAGCCGAGCGCCATGCCGATGCCGATGCCGGTCATGACCCAGGTAATGCCTTCGGTCAGCATCGCCTCCGGCACATGCCGCTCGATCAGGCCGAAGGCGGTGATGAAGGTCGGCGAGATCGCCACGCCGCTGATGAACACGGTCAGCGCCAGCAGTGGCACGGTGTCGGCGGTGAGCGGCAACAGCGTGCCGAGCGCGACGAGGGCGACCGCGATGGCCAACTGGCGTTGCAGCGGCGCCTTCAGGCTGAGCGCGCCGACGATGATGCCGAGCACGAACGATCCCAGCGCGTAAACGCCGATGACAAGGCTGGCGGCGCCGGGCTGGCCAAGCTCCTTGGTGATCGCCACGGTGCTGACTTCCGTCGTCGCGAAGGTCGCGCCGATGAAGATCAGGGCGAAGGTGATGATCTGAACCGCCCGCAGGCGGATCGCCGAGCCGCTTGAGCCATGGTCCACCGGCCGCACTTGCGGCTCCGTCGAGCGTTGCAGGATGAAGGCCGCTGATCCGAATGCGAGAAATAATGTGCTCACCAGAACGCCGGCTTCCGGGAACAGGGCAGCACTGAGACCGACCGATAGCGATGCCCCGGCGATATAGACCAGTTCATCGGCCGCGGACTCGAAGGCGAATGCGGTGTTCATCTGCGGCCGTCCGCGGAAAATCTCTGTCCAGCGCGCCCGCACCATCGCCGGCATGCTTGGCATGGCCGCGGCCAGTAGGGCCGACACGAACAGCGTCCACACCGGCCAGTCCTGGTTGGCCGCCGCTATCAGGACGGCGAAAGCCAGCACCGCGATGATGGTGGTGGGCACGACGATTTGTGTCTGGCCCAGGCGGTCCACCAATCTCGATATCTGCGGCGCAACGAAAGCGTTGGCCAGAGCGTATGTTGCCGAGACGGCTCCGGCCAGCCAGTATTCGCCACGCGTCTGCGACAGCATCGCCACGATGCCGATGGGCGCCATGGCGATCGGCAGGCGCGCCATGAATCCGGCGGCCGCAAAGCCCTTGGCTCCGGGGGCACGAAAGATTTCCGCATAGGGATTTTGCATGGGTGGTTCCTCGACAAAGGACGATTCGGCAATTACATACGAAGCGTATGATTGTTAAATAGAGCATACGCCGCGTATGTCAATTGGCATACGTTACGTATGTGAATAGGGCCAGAAGCCATGCACAGACCCCGCAAGGAGATGATCGCCGAGACGCGCGCAAAGCTGATCGCGGCGGCCCGCCATGCCTTCGGCACAACAGGCTATGCGGAAGCCTCGATGGATGATTTCACCGCTTCGGCCGGGCTGACGCGCGGCGCGCTCTATCATCATTTCGGCGACAAGAAGGGGCTGCTGCAGGCGGTCATAGCCCAGATCGACGGCGAGATGGCGGCGCGCATCAATGAGGTCGCGTCGAGAGCGCCGACCCGCTGGCAGCATTTCGTCGACGAGTGCTCGACCTATATCGAGATGGCGCTGGAGCCGGAAATCCAGCGCATCATGTTCCGGGATGGCCCGGCCGTGCTGGGGGATCCAGCGCAATGGCCGAATGCCAGTGCGTGCATCGTGTCAATGACCGACCATCTGACCGCGCTGCAGGAGGAGGGGGTCGTTGTCTCGAGCCTCGACCCCGAGACGGCCTCGCGACTGATCAACGGAGCGAGCAGCCAGGCAGCGCAACGGATCGCCAATTCGGACGACCCCGAAGCGACG
>NZ_RZPW01000641.1:0-3679 GCF_003998455.1 Mesorhizobium sp. M7A.F.Ca.CA.001.08.2.1
GCGCAGGATGTAGGAGCGGCCCGGCAGCAGCGCATGCTCGTCGAACCAGACGATGTTGGCGGCGAACTGGTCGGCGACCTGCGGCCGTGCGGCAGGCGAAACCAGCATGTTGCCGCGCGAGATTTCGACTTCGTCGTCGAGGACGAGCGTGACGGCCTGTCCGGCAGCCGCCTGGGCGAGATCGCCGCCATACGAGACGATCCGCTTGACGCGCGAGGATTTGCCCGACTTGGCGACAACGACCTCGTCGCCGGGCGCAACCGAGCCGGAAGCGACCGTGCCGGCAAAGCCGCGAAAGTCGAGATTGGGACGATTGACATACTGGACCGGGAAACGGAACGGCAGTTCGACCATCGCTTGGTCGACCGACACGGTTTCGAGATGCTCGATCAGCGTTGGGCCGGAATACCATTCCATGCTTTCCGACCGACGGCTGACATTATCGCCATAACGGGCCGACATCGGGATCGGCACAATCGTCTGGAAGCCGAGATCGCGCGAGAATTGCCCGTAGTCTTCGACGATCCGGTCGAAAACCGTCTGATCGAAATCGACAAGATCGATCTTGTTGACGGCCAGCACGACGTGGCGGATGCCGAGCAGCGAGGCGATGATCGAATGCCGCCTGGTCTGTCGAAGCACACCCTGCCGGGCATCGATCAGCACGATCGCCAGGTCGGCGGTCGAGGCGCCGGTGGCCATGTTGCGGGTGTATTGCTCGTGGCCAGGTGTGTCGGCGACGATGAATTTGCGCTTCGGCGTGGCAAAGAAACGGTAGGCGACGTCGATGGTGATGCCTTGCTCACGCTCGGCCTCGAGGCCGTCGACCAGCAGTGCGAAATCGATGTCGTCGCCCGTCGTGCCATGCTTGCGCGAATCGCGTTCGAGCGCGGCGAGCTGGTCCTCGAAAATCTGCTTGGTGTCGGACAGCAGGCGCCCGATCAGCGTCGACTTGCCATCATCGACCGAGCCGCAGGTCAGGAAGCGCAGCAGCGACTTCTTCTCCTGCGCCGCCAGATAGTCGCGAACGCCGTCGGTGGGGGCGAGGCTCTTTGCCATGATGTGGCGCATGGTCAAAAGTACCCCTCGCGCTTCTTCTTTTCCATCGAGCCGGCTTCATCGCGGTCGATCAGGCGACCCTGCCGTTCGGATGTCCGTGCCGTCAGCATTTCGCCGACGATGGCTTCCAGCGTGTCGGCTTCCGATTCGATGGCGCCAGTCAGCGGATAGCAGCCAAGCGTGCGGAACCGCACCAGCCGGTTCTCCACTGTCTCGCCGGGGCGGAGTTTCATGCGCTCGTCGTCCCGCAGGATCAGCATGCCGTCGCGTTCCACCACCGGCCGTTCCTTGGCGAAATAGAGCGGCACGATCGGGATACTTTCCTGCAGGATATACTGCCAGATATCCAGCTCGGTCCAGTTCGACAGCGGAAAGACGCGGATCGATTCACCCGATGCGATGCGGGTGTTGAATATCTTCCACATTTCGGGGCGCTGGTTCTTCGGATCCCACACATGCTGGGCATTGCGGAAGGAAAAGATGCGCTCCTTGGCGCGCGATTTCTCCTCGTCGCGACGTGCGCCGCCAAAGGCCGCGTCGAAACCGTATTTGTCGAGCGCCTGGCGCAGCGCCACGGTCTTCATGACATGGGTGTGGGTGTTCGAACCATGGTCGAACGGATTGATGTTGTCGCGCACGCCGTCTTCGTTGACATGAACCAGGAGATCGAAGCCGAGTTTCTGCGCCATCTGATCGCGAAAGGCGATCATCTCGCGGAACTTCCACGTCGTGTCGACGTGAAGAAAGGGAAATGGCGGCTTGGCGGGATAAAACGCCTTCATCGCCAGATGCATCAACACGGATGAATCCTTGCCGACCGAATAGAGCATGACCGGCTTGGCAAAGGCGGCCGCAACCTCGCGGAATATATGGATGGACTCGGCCTCAAGCCGCTGAAGATGCGTAAGCGCTGTTGTCATGGACCGTGGGCGTTCTTTCGTATTTCCAACAGAAGACCTTGCCTCAAATCATCGAGCTTTTGCGCCCGGTTCGAGCCTTGTTTCTGGACAATCTTCCTCGTGCCGGCGTTCTAGCAGATCGCCGTTGTCAAGAACAATGCAAGACTGGCCCGGCCGCACATGGTTCGAGAATGAATTTTCCACAGATACCATCAAACCCGGAAATTCCTGCCCGCAAGCTCAACAACCGAGAAAACGCGGGGAAAATATTGCTTGAATGACCGGCTACGGCTTTCAAGCGACTTCCCTTGGCCGACCGTCGCCTGCCGCCGATTTTCGGTGGCAATCCACCAGATACACTATCGAAAACGGGGGGCGGCCGCTATACCAGCTTCGGCAGCGGGCAAGCGCTTTATGAGGCATGGGCAATTTCGAGGCGAGCGCATTCAACTTCGCTAAACAAGATCCGCCGTATGACACTTGCCGAAAACAGCGAGCCCGAAAATTGAACCGGCTTTCATCCCTCACACAGCAATTCTCGCCTTCGCGGATCAACAACTACTTCTCCATCCTTTGCTTCTTTTTTCCACCGGTTCTGGGGTCGGTGGTCAGCTTTGTGTTCAATGGCGGAGGCCTTTCGTCCGCCCTGCTGATTGCTTTAGGGAAAAGGCGCTTCAACGCCGACCGGCCCATGATCTGGATGACGGTCGCGATCTATGCCTACTGCGCCGCCAATCTCCTGGCGTCCATCGTCAACAACTCGTTTGTCCGGGATGCGCCGCATCTTATCCCGCTCGTCACCTTCCTGTTTTTTCCCGTGTCCTATTCGACCTGGAGCAACACGCAGAAAACCACGCTTGCCCGCATCGTCGTGCTTTCCAGCATGGCCGCCTGCTTTGTCGCGCTGCTCATGGCCGTCATCCAGCAATATTGGATTGGCGTCAGGGCGGAGGGGGGAGCCGGAAATCCGATCGTCTTCGCAACCGTCGTCTGCCTTGCCGTGGTGACGTGTGTGGCTGGCGCCTTGTCCAGTATTGAGCAAGCCCGGACACCCCTCTTCTACGCGACACTGGCCGGGACGATCGCCGTCATCTATTCCGGCTCGCGTACCATCTGGCTGGCACTGCTGATCGCCGGCATAGCCGTCATGTTGATCAACCGGCACAGGCTCAGGGGCAGGAATGCCGTTCGCCTGCTGCTGCTGCTGGCGGCAGTCGGCGTCGTGATCGCCGCTTCCAGCTTCCAGGCGATATCCGGGCGAGTCGACTTTTTGCGCTCCGATTGGGGTGCGCTTGGAGCTAGCGGCAACTACGACACCTCGTTGGGAATACGTGTTGCGCTTTGGGAGATCGGCCTCAAAGCATTCCATGACATGCCACTGTTCGGGCACGGTGTGGGTGCAACCCAGCTTCTGATCAAACAGGGCTTTCATGAGCAGTTCGCGATGGACACAGGCTTCAACCATTTCCACAACGGCTTCCTGACCGCCTTGGTGCAAGCAGGAATTCTGGGCGCCGTGACGCTGGCAGCGATCTTTATCGTTGCTGCTGGAAATGCCGCCCGGGTCTTGCGAAACAGCAGCGATCCGAACGAGCGGTTCGGCGCCACCATGATTATCGTCGTGGTGATCACCTATCTGACGGCCGGAATGACAGGCATCCTGGTCGGCCATGACATTCTGGACTCGGTGCTGATGGTCTTCCTGGAGAGCGGAACATATC
>NZ_RZPW01000642.1:0-3671 GCF_003998455.1 Mesorhizobium sp. M7A.F.Ca.CA.001.08.2.1
TCAGGCGTGGTTTCCGGCGTCGGCGGCTATGGCAACGCGTTCGGCGTGCCGACGGTCGGCGGCGAGGTCAATTTCGATGCCCGCTACAATGGCAACATCCTGGTCAACGCCTTTGCAGCGGGCCTTGCCAAGGCCGATGCGATCTTCCTGTCCGAAGCAAAGGGAGTCGGCCTGCCGGTCGTCTATCTCGGCGCCAAGACCGGCCGCGACGGCGTCGGCGGCGCCACCATGGCTTCGGCCGAATTCGACGACAAGATCGATGAGAAGCGTCCGACAGTGCAGGTCGGCGATCCCTTCACCGAAAAGTGCCTGCTGGAAGCCAGCCTCGAACTGATGGCCTCGGGCGCCGTCATCGCCATCCAGGACATGGGTGCGGCCGGCCTCACCTGCTCGGCGGTCGAAATGGGCGCCAAGGGCGACCTCGGCATCGAGCTCGATCTCGACAAGGTGCCGGTGCGCGAAGAGCGCATGAGCGCCTACGAAATGATGCTTTCGGAAAGCCAGGAGCGCATGCTGATGGTGCTGCGTCCGGAAAAGGAAAAGGAAGCCGAGGCGATCTTCCACAAATGGGGGCTCGACTTCGCCATCGTCGGCAAGACCACCGACGATCTGCGCTTCCGCGTGCTGCACCAGGGCGACGAGGTTGCCAACCTGCCGATCAAGGATCTTGGCGACAAGGCTCCGGAATATGACCGGCCGTGGACCGAACCGAAGAAGCCGGCGCCGCTGGCCGCCAATGACGTTCCGCAGGCCGATGTTGCCGATGCGCTGCTGAAGCTGCTCGGCGGTCCCGACCTGTCTTCGCGCCGCTGGGTCTGGGAGCAGTATGACACGCTGATCCAGGGCAATTCGCTGCAGCTTCCAGGCGGCGATGCCGGCGTGGTGCGGGTCGAAGGCCATGCGACCAAGGCGCTCGCCTTCTCGTCCGACGTGACGCCGCGCTATTGCGAGGCCGACCCTTACGAGGGCGGCAAGCAGGCGGTGGCCGAATGCTGGCGCAACTTGACCGCCACCGGCGCTCTGCCGCTGGCCGCAACCGACAACCTCAATTTCGGCAACCCGGAACGGCCCGAGATCATGGGCCAGCTGGTCGGTGCCGTGAAGGGCATCGGCGACGCCTGTCGTGCGCTCGAATTCCCGATCGTCTCCGGCAATGTCTCGCTTTACAACGAGACCAACGGCCAGGGCATCCTGCCAACCCCGACCATCGGCGGCGTCGGCCTGATCGCCGATTGGTCGAAGATGGTGCGGGCCGGCTTTGCGGCCGAGGGCCAAATGATCCTGCTGGTCGGCGCGCCGGCGTCCTGGGGAACGCATCTCGGGCAATCGGTCTATTTCAGGGACATACACGGCCGCACGGATGGACCGCCGCCGCCGGTCGACCTCGAGCATGAAAAGCGCGTCGGCGACCATGTCCGCGCGCTCATCGCCTCCGGCATCGTCACGGCGGCGCATGACGTTTCCGATGGCGGTATCGCGGTGGCTTTAGCCGAAATGGTGATGGCGTCCGGCATCGGCGCCACCGTTCCCGGCCTTGTCGGCACCGACCCGATCCCGGTCTGGTTCGGCGAGGATCAGGGCCGTTATCTGCTGACGCTGTCGATCGACCCGCATGGTGACGAATGGGACGCCATTCGCAAGCAGCAGGGCGAGCTTGGCATCTTCGCGCCGTGGATCGGCTCCACAGGCGGCAGCGCGCTGAAGCTTGGCGACGCCAGGGCAATCCCGGTCAGCGAACTCTCCTCGGCTCACGAAGGCTGGTTCCCGCGCTTCATGGATCAGGCTAGTTGACCACACTGGCTGCCCGGGCGCTGCTTGCAGTCGTTTTCTGGCCGTCGCTGTTCTTCTTCTGGTTCCTGGGACCGTTCGTCTTTTTCCTGCTGTCGACAACCTCGAGCGAGGTTTGTATGCGGCTGGAAACACGTGCGGAGTTCCTTGCCGCGGCGAACGGCGCCGTCCCGATGCTGGCGCTGCAGAACCTCCTCTACGCGGTCCCGATCATCTGCCTGGTGCTCTGGGGCCGCCTTTTCCCGGATCCGGCACGGGCAAGGCACATCGTCACCTGCGTCAAGCTTTTCGCCGGCACGGTGGTCGTGGGCGCGTTGTGGGAGTACGGCTCGTCGCTCATCTGCGACGGCCATGGCCAAGGGTTCTTCTCGCCGGCTTGGCAAATGACGAGCTATCTCCCCATTGTCAGCCTGCTGCTCAACGCGCCGCTCTATGTGCTTGCCTTCAGCCTTGGCCGCGCTTTCTCGACACGCGAGGACGTTGCCGAGGATGAAGCAAGCCCACCGGCCTAGTCTTTCTCTGAAGCCGTGTGGCCGTTGGCGGGACAGAACGGCTTCAATCCGGACCGGAAAGGCTTTAGGCTCACCCGACTCTCATCTTATGGCCGGCTACCGGCCGCTCGAAACAGGATTTTGCCATGGCAATGGATGCCCACGACATCGAAAAACTGATCAAGGACGGCATTCCGGACGCCAAGGTGACGATTCGCGATCTCGCCGGCGACGGCGACCACTATGCGGCCGAGGTGGTGGCCGAGAGCTTTCGCGGCAAGAGCCGCGTCCAGCAGCACCAGATGGTCTATGACGCGCTGAAGGGCAATATGGGCGGCGTGTTGCACGCACTGGCGCTGCAGACCAGCGTTCCCGACTGACCTTAGCGCTTGGCCCAACACGGCTCATCCTTTGCGCCATTTCAGCCACGGCGCGGCTAACGTCTTGTTTCGAGCAATCGTTGGGTTTATTTGAAGGGTATGTTTCGAGCCTGACTCCCACAGGCGGGAAAGGATATTCCATGAGCGGCATCAACGACTACATCGACAATGAAGTGAAGGGCAACGACGTCGTCCTTTTCATGAAGGGCACACCTGGTTTCCCGCAATGCGGATTTTCCGGCCAGGTCGTCCAGATCCTCGACTATATCGGCGCCGACTACAAAGGCGTGAACGTCCTGGACTCGGCTGAACTGCGCCAGGGCATCAAGGAATACTCCAACTGGCCGACGATCCCTCAACTCTACGTCAAGGGAGAATTCGTCGGCGGTTGCGACATCGTGCGCGAGATGTTCCAGGCGGGCGAGTTGCAGACGTTCCTCGTCGAGAAGGGCGTCAGCGTCAAAGGCGCCGCCTGATTTCTGTTTTGTGCATGCCCGAAATCGACGTTGATTTTCGGGCATCGAGCACCAGGCACCGGGGCAACCTCACCTCGGCAATTTTCATGTCCTGACCCCAGGACCAGGACGAGCCAATGCGCCGGCCCGCCGGCGCATTTTCGTTTGAAAGATCGGACTTGCCGTGGACCAGCCAAGACCAGCGCCGCAATCGGCAAGCAAACTGCCCATTCCGCGCTGGGAGTTCATCGCTCTGTGCGCGGCACTGATGGCGCTGAACTCGCTGGCCATCGATATCATGCTGCCGGCTCTGCAGCAGATCGGCGCCTCGCTCGGCGTCGAAAATGAAAACCACCGGCAGTACGTCATAACGGCCTACATTCTGGGCTTCGGTGGCGGGCAGCTGTTCTTCGGGCCGATCTCGGATCGCTTCGGACGTCGCGCACCACTGGTCGCCGGGCTGGTGATTTATGTCGCCGCGGCTGCGGCCGCCGCCGTTGCACCAAGCTTTGAAACACTTCTGCTGTGCCGGGCCGTGCAAGGCATCGGTGCAGCCG
>NZ_RZPW01000643.1:0-3667 GCF_003998455.1 Mesorhizobium sp. M7A.F.Ca.CA.001.08.2.1
GGCGTTCCCTGAGGGGGCAGCGGAAGCGGTGGCCGTTGCCGGCGCGGTGCCAGCGGCCGGCGCGGCACCGGTCGCTGGTGCAGCGGTTGGCGCGGGTGCCGGGAAATCGGGACCGGTAACGCCGCCACGGATGACCATCGGGCCTGGCTGGAAGCCGTGTCCGGTCGCGGGCTTGTCCGGGATCGCCGCTACCTTTTCATCGGTGACGTCGGGCGGCGCTTCCCCTACTGCCATCACCGACCGCGCATCGCTGGTGTTGACCGCATCGACGGTTCCAGGCTGGTTGGGAGCGCCGATCCTGACGATCGATGGTGTGGAGGATGGCGTGCCTGGAAAAACCAGGGATGATGCCTGGGCTTCGCCGGCCGCAACAGCAAGAATGATACCCAGCAGGATACGCGCAGACACCGATATCGCTCCCCTTTGCCCAGAAGCTGTTCGATAGCAGGCCGGAATTGATGCCGGCTTTCGCGGAAACATAGCATTTTAGGGATTGATAAATCGCCAATGCTCCTGCTCGCCAACAAACGGTTACCCAACAGCCGACTTGCCCAATGGCCGCCATCGTACTACGCACCCCGCATCTGTGAGGTGACGAGAGTGGCTGAAATACTTGGCTCGGGCGAGGCGCTGGAGCGGGCGCTGGCGCTGCTCAGGGAGGGCGATGTCGTCGCCATCCCGACGGAAACCGTCTACGGGCTGGCCGGCGACGCGACCAACGGCATCGGCGTCGCGCGCATCTTCGAAGCCAAGGGGCGGCCGCGCTTCAACCCGCTGATCGCCCATGTCGCCGACATGGCGATGGCCGAGCGCCTCGCGCTGTTCGATCCGCTGTCGAAGAAACTCGCGCGCGCGTTCTGGCCCGGTCCGCTGACGCTGGTGCTGCCGCAACGGCCCGGCAACGGCATCCATCCGCTGGTCACCGCCGGGCTCGATACAATCGCCTTGCGCATGCCGAGGGGCTTTGGCGGCGATCTGATCGCCAGGCTCGGCCGCCCGCTTGCCGCGCCCAGCGCCAATTCATCCGGCAGGATCAGCGCAACGACCGCGCAAGCGGTGGCAGCCGATCTCGGTGCGCGGATAAAGCTGGTGGTCGATGGCGGCGCGACCCCGGTCGGGCTGGAATCGACGATTCTCAAGGCCGAGGGGGAAAGAATGCGGCTGCTGAGGCCCGGCGGCATCGCCGCCGAGGAGATCGAGGCGGCCATCGGCATGGAATTGTTGCGCGGCGGCACCGCCAGTATCGAGGCGCCGGGCATGCTTGCCTCGCACTATGCGCCAAGTGCCGCGATGCGGCTCAATGCCGGCACGGTCGGCGAGGGCGAGGCTTTGCTCGGCTTCGGCGGCCAGAGGGCACAAGGCTGGCACCGCGCCGAAGCCTTCCTCAATTTGTCCGAAACCGGTGACCTGCGCGAAGCGGCGAGCAATCTGTTCGCCTATATGCAGGCACTCGACCGCAGCGGCGCGCGCACCATCGCCGTCGAGCCTATTCCCTGTGACGGGCTCGGCGAAGCGATCAACGATCGGCTGTCGCGTGCAGCCGCCCCTCGTGACATCACGCAACCCGCAACATAGTTTCCCCTATGATCGAAATCACAGAGACACTCGATCCCGCCCTCATAGATCGCTTCGCTGCGATCGTCGGCGACAAATATGCGCTGCGTGATCAGCAGGACATCGCGCCCTACCTCATTGAGCGACGTGGGCTCTGGCACGGCGCGACATCGCTGGTGCTGCGGCCGGGCAGCGTCGAGGAGGTCAGCCGGATCATGCGGCTGGCGACCGAGACGGGATCGCCGATCGTGCCGCAAAGCGGCAACACCGGGCTGGTCGGCGCGCAGGTGCCGGACAGGTCCGGGCGCGAAATCGTCCTGTCGCTGTCGCGCCTTAACCGTATCCGCGAGATCGATGTCCTGTCCAACACGGTGACGGTCGAGGCCGGTGTCATCCTGCAGACGCTGCAGGAGGCAGCCGACGCCGCCGACCGGCTGTTCCCGCTGTCGCTGGCCGCGCAAGGCTCCTGCCAGATCGGGGGCAATCTTTCCTCCAATGCCGGCGGCACCGGCGTGCTTGCCTACGGCAATGCGCGTGAACTTTGCCTCGGTGTCGAGGTGGTGCTGCCGACCGGCGAGGTGTTCGACGACCTGCGCAAGCTGAAGAAGGACAACACCGGCTACGATCTAAAAAACCTGTTCGTCGGCGCCGAAGGCACGCTCGGCGTCATCACCGCCGCCGTGCTGAAGCTGTTCCCGAAGCCGAAGGGGCGCGAAGTCGCCTTCGTCGGCCTGTCGTCGCCCGAGGCGGCACTTTCGCTGTTCGGCCTGGCCATGGACCGTGCCGGGGCAGCACTCACCGCTTTCGAACTGATCGGCAGGCGGCCATATGATTTCACCCTGGCGCATGCCCAGGGTGTGGTGCGGCCGCTGATCGAGGACTGGCCGTGGTACGTGCTGATGCAGATTTCATCAGGCCGTTCGTCGGAAGATTCGAGAGCGTTGATCGAGGATGTGCTGTCGGCTGGCCTCGAACAGGAATTCGTCGGCGACGCCGTCATTGCCGCGAGTCTCGCGCAGGGCGATGCCTTCTGGAATTTCCGTGAGTTGCTGCCCGAGGCGCAGAAACCGGAGGGCGCCTCGATCAAGCACGACATTTCGGTGCCTATTGCCTCGATCCCGCGTTTCATCGAAGAAGCCGCCGGCGCGGTGGCGTCGGTGAGCGCCGGCGCGCGCGTGGTCTGCTTCGGCCATATGGGCGACGGCAATCTCCACTACAACATTTCCCGGCCCGTCGACGGCGACGATGAGGCGTTCCTCGCTCTCTATCACCCCATGAACAAGGCGGTGCACGATGTGGTGCGCAGCCTGCACGGTTCGATCTCGGCCGAGCATGGCATCGGCCAGTTGAAGCGCGACGAACTGATCGCCACCGCGCCGCCGATGGCGATCGATCTGATGCGAAGGGTGAAGACCGCTTTCGACCCGGCCGGCATCATGAATCCGGGTAAGGTTATCTGATCCTTTCGACATCTTGTGGCTGGTGGGATTCCGATAACCATCCCTGAGATCAGCAAAATTTAACCGACTTTCTTAAGCGGGGCGGTAAGGAGCCCGCGCTACTGTCTCCATACAAACGAGGCTGGAAAAACCGGCCCGGAGAGAACCGGACACCGGCTCTCAGGAGACAGACAGGAAGGCCACTCTATGAACACCGGACTGAAGCCAGTCTGGGCGGGACGCAACATGCGTCTCGACCCATTCCGCCTGCCGCAAGTGGTGAGCTACGCGACTCGCGACGACTACGGCGATGTAACCTTCACCATCGAC
Source organism: Mesorhizobium sp. M7A.F.Ca.CA.001.08.2.1 (assembly GCF_003998455.1). Classification (NCBI taxonomy): domain Bacteria; kingdom Pseudomonadati; phylum Pseudomonadota; class Alphaproteobacteria; order Hyphomicrobiales; family Phyllobacteriaceae; genus Mesorhizobium; species Mesorhizobium sp. M7A.F.Ca.CA.001.08.2.1. Next base: position 3,324 of record NZ_RZPW01000643.1, read on the forward strand.
CAGCGCGGCGCCGTGATCCGCCGCTTGCTCGAGATGAGCGGCCTGCCCGCGATCATCGTTCTGCCCTCCAATGCGTTCCGCGGCGTTGCCGCCCGCGCCATGGAGGATCCGGACGGCAATGTCACGGTGACCCTGGAACTCCTGCACAACGACCCGATGCTGTCGGTGCCGCTGCTGGTGGCCGACGATCTCGACGATGTCGCCGCCGACTGGCGCGCCTGGGCCGACGCTTACCGCCTGCCGATGCTGCTCATCGAATCGGACGGCGTTGCCCGCACCCTGGAAGAATCACTCGGCGCCGCCATCAAGACGCTGCCGCCGCAGGATCGGCGCAAGGGGCGGAT
>NZ_RZPW01000644.1:0-3655 GCF_003998455.1 Mesorhizobium sp. M7A.F.Ca.CA.001.08.2.1
GCCTTGAAAAATCCTGCACGAAGGCGCTACGTCGCGTCCGCCGGCGCTGGGCCGGGCAGGAGATTTGACGTGACGATATCGATGTATGAGGCATCCGTGCCGGTGTTTTCGGCCAGGCTGAAAGCGCTTTCCAATGTGCTTGCGACCGCCGAACAGAATGCGCTGGACCGCAAGATAGACCCGCAGGTTTTTCTGACGGCGCGGCTGGCGCCGGACATGTTCGCCTTGACCAGGCAGGTGCAGATCGCCACCGATCATGCCAAGGGCGCGCCGTCACGGCTCGCCGGCCGCGAAGTGCCGAAATACGAGGACAATGAGGCGAGTTTTGCCGATGTCCAGGCTCGCATCACGAAGACGCTCGACCTTCTCGCGACATTTTCGGCTGCCGAATTCAACGGCTCCGATGACAAGATCATCGAGCTGAAGTTTGGTGGACGCGAAAGCTCGATGCCCGGCCTGCAGTATCTGCTGCATGTGGCCATGCCCAACTTCTATTTTCATCTCACCACGGCTTACGACATCCTTCGCCACAATGGCGTACCGTTGGGCAAGGCGACATTCCTGGGATCGCGCTAAGGAATTGAGTTTTTTGGAGGTGTCCCGGACCGATCCGGGACATCCTGAACACCGGATGCAGCTAGCGAACGGACATTTCGCGGGCGATGCGGGGGAAGTCGGCCGGCTTGATCCCGATGTCGGCGCGGTCGGCATTGCTCATCGAATGAAGCAGCGCGAGCGCCGAGCGGTATCTCAGATGTTCCTGCGGCCGAGGCCGGGCGAACATTTCAGTGAAGAAACCCATGATTCAAGCCCCAAAATTGGTCCTCCACGGCTGCCAATATAGGTGAATCGTGACAATTGTGCAGTGCAGCATTTGCATACCTGCCATGTCTTGGCGAATTTTTTCGCCATTTTCCGCAACCGGGTGAAACTTTTGCTGACGCGCATCGTAGCCTCGAATGCTGGCTGCATGGCTGCCACGAGGCGACGGCTAAATTCGTTGAGATCGGTGCCATGCATTTTTAACGAGCCGGTTCTATGCTTCGATACCCGAATGGTCGGGCGAGGGGGAGGCTGACATCGCTACTGGCGCCAAGCGGGATTTCGCTTCGTTGCTCGACGACCTCTTCATCGCACCCGACAAGAATGGCGAGGGCGAAGAGGCCGGCGCTCGTCCATCCATCCCGTTCGACTATCTTTCGGTGGCCGATGAACTCCATTCCGGCCGCATCAAGGTTTCCGCTGCCGAATATCGCGAGGCGGGCGCGGATCTGGCGACCGAATTCGCCGCTTTGCTCGATCATGCCAAGCTGGTTCTCGCCGGCGAAGAGCCAAAGCCCGAGGAAAAACTGCCGCCGATCGATCCCGAAGCCATCGCCGTCGAACTCGGCCTCAATCAGCCCAAGCAGGTCGCCGATTTCGGCCGTATGCGCCGCAGCTTTGCCTTTGCCAACCATCCCGACCGCGTCGCCCCACATTTGCGCCAGCGCGCCATGATCCGCATGCAAGTGGCCAACATGCTGATCGACGAGGCCAAGCGTCGTGCACTGGCCGGTGCTCGCCGCTAACCCGGCTGGTTCACGCAAAAGTCGGCCTGGCGAGGCTTGGAGAGCGGCTCTGCTTTGCCTATAGATGCGGCTCCTCCGCGCAGTCGCGCCAGCCTTCCTCCGGAGCCGAATCCATGCACAAACGCCGTCTCGGTCGGACCGATCTTCTTGTTACCCAGATCTGCCTGGGCTCCATGACCTGGGGCCAGCAGAACACCGAGGCCGAAGGCCACGCCCAGATGGACCTGGCTTTCTCGCGCGGCGTCAATTTCATCGACACCGCCGAGCTCTATCCGATCCCGCCCAAGGCGGAGACGCAGGGACGGACCGAAAAGATCATCGGCAGCTGGATGAAGGCCAAGGGCAACCGCGACAAGGTGATCTTGGCCTCGAAGGTCGTCGGCCGCACGGCCAACAGCTGGTTTCGCGGCGACAGGCCGTCGCAACTGGTGCGCGCCGATATCTTTGACGCCATCGACAAGTCGCTGGCCAAGCTCGGCACCGACTACATCGACCTCTATCAGATCCACTGGCCGGAGCGGGATATCCCCTGGGGCGCCAACCCGACGCGCGTCGGCGCCGTGTCGCCGCGCGCCGATTCCGTCGGCGCACCGGCCGGCGAAACGCCGATCGCCGAGACGCTTGCCGTGTTTGACGAATTGGTGAAGGCAGGAAAGATCCGGCATTTCGGCCTGTCGAACGAGAGTTCCTGGGGCGTGATGCGGTTCCTTGCCGAAGCCGACAAGGGTATCGGCCCGCGCGTCGCGTCGATCCAGAACGCCTACAATCTCGTCAACCGCACCTTCGAGGTGAATCTCGCCGAGGTCTGCGAGCGCGAGCAGGTGTCGCTGCTGCCTTATTCGCCGCTGGCACAGGGCTATCTCACCGGCAAGTACGACCACGGCGCGCGGCCTCAGGGGTCCCGCTCGCAGCTGTTCAATCGCGGCCAGCGTTACGAGACGCCAGGTGCCGCCGAAGCACAACTTGAATACAATGAGCTGGCGCGCTCCTTTGGCCTGGAGCCGGCACTGTTTGCCAATGCCTATGTCTCGAGCCGGCCGTTCGTAACCTCGAACATCGTCGGCGCAACGACGCTTTCGCAGCTCGACATGGCGCTGTCTTCCGTCGACGTCGTCTGGACCGACGAAATGCAGAAGGCGGTGGATGCGATCCACCAGCGGGTCGGCAATCCCTGTCCTTGAACGGGGATTGCTGGCCGAATATCCAACGATTACAATGGGAGAAGGGCGGCAATGAATTTTCCGATCGAGGCTATCCGGGGGAAATTTCCCGCTCTCTCTCTGACCGACAAGGGCCGCCGCCGCATCTATCTCGACAACCCTGCCGGCACGCAGGTGCCACAGGCAGTGGCGGATGCGGTATCGCGCTGTCTCTTGACCACCAATGCGAACCTTGGCGGCTACTTCGAAACGACGATTGCCGCGCAGGCCGTCGTCGATGAGGCACATGAGGCCATGGCCGATTTCCTCGGCGCCGCAAGCCCTGAGGAAATCGTCATCGGCGCCAACATGACGACGCTGACCTACCACATCTCGCGCACGCTCGGCCGCACGATGCAGCCCGGCGACGAGATCATCCTCACCCGCATGGACCATGAGGGCAACGTCTCGCCCTGGCTGCAACTGGCCGAGGATCACGGCCTCGTCGTGCGCTGGCTGCCGTTCGACGAAACCAGCTGGCAGGTCGAGGAGGCGACGCTGGCTGGCTTGCTTTCGGAGAAGACACGGCTGGTCGCGTTGAACTACGCCAGCAATTTGACCGGTTCGATCAACCGGGTGAAGGTGCTGACTGCGATAGCCAGGAATGCCGGTGCGCTGGTCTATGTCGATGCCGTCCAATTCGCGCCGCACGGGCTGATCGACGTGCAGGAGCTCGGCTGCGATTTCCTGATCTGCTCGGCCTACAAATTCTTCGGCCCGCATATGGGCATATTGTGGGGCCGCCGTGATGTCATCGAGACGCTGGAGCCCTACAAATGCCGCTGCTCTTCCAACGGTCTGCCGGAGCGGTTCGAACTCGGCACGCCGCAGATCGAGCTGATGGCCGGCCTCACCGCCGCGGTCGACTACTTTGCCGACCCTGGCGCG
>NZ_RZPW01000645.1:0-3654 GCF_003998455.1 Mesorhizobium sp. M7A.F.Ca.CA.001.08.2.1
GTTCCTGCGCGAACGCCTCGATGTCGCCGAGCGAAACGATCTGCTGCAGATGGTCAACCGCGCCGCCCTGGGCGGCGCGGTTGACCATCTGCAGCAGATCGTTTCGCTCGGCGACATCGAGGCGTTCGCGCAGGAACGGCGCCAGCTTGTCGATGACGACGGTGGTGTCGTCGACCTGCGCCGCCGCCCATTTGGCGTAGATCACCGCCTCGTCGGTCTTCTTCTTGTCGGCGATCTCGGAAATCACCGCGCGGATGACAGCCTCGCGCTGCGGCAGGATGGGCCCATCCTCGGAGACGATTGATGTGATCAACGTAGCCGCCGCTACGACCGGATCATCGATCGCCGTCAGAGGCGACAGAGCCGCCTGCTTGCGCAGCTTCTTGCGACGGATGTTGCCCTGCACGCGCCCGACAACGTCCGCAACCTCGCGAGCCGCGTCGTTCATCGCCTTCATCCGGTACCACCAGAACGCCGCCGCGCCCATCACGCCAAGGATAGCAATCAGGAAAGGCATGTCGAAATCCCCAAGAACCCCGGCGACGATAGGAGAACTCTCGCCTTGCTTCAACACGCAAAAGTTGCGCACCAAATGAACCGGGACGATCGTTCAATCGAACGCCTTGGTTTCCGCGTGGCTGTAGCACATGGCGGGGGCTATGACCCCGGCACATTGTAGATCGCCCGCACCTCGATGGTGCCGATTTCGGCCAGCGGGATCTCGCCGGCGATCTCCAGCGCCTGGTCGAGATTGTCGGCCTCGATCATGACGAAGCCAAGCAACTGCTCCTTGGTTTCGGCGAACGGGCCGTCGGTGATCAGCCGCTTGCCCTGGCGTCGCCGCACCGTCTTCGACGTCTTCACCGATTGCAGCGCCTGCGCGACGATCAGCACCCCACGCTGATCCAATGACCGGTCATGAGCCATCGAATCGGCATCGAGCTTGGCCAGACGCTCCGGCGTCATGGCATGGAGGTCGTTTTCCTCGCCATAGACCAGACAGACATATTTCATTTCCAGCTCCCTTGCTGTGACGAACCATAGGCGATCACGGTATCGGTTGAGTTCTTGCCGGCAGCGACATGGTCGAGAAGGCTGACCGCAATGCCGATGATTGCAACTGCCGCAAGCAGCCGGCCGAAGCCGGAGGGCGGCACATGCAGCGGGTCGCTTTTCCCTGGATCGGCCGTTCGGCAGGTGCTTGTCCAATGGGCAGAAAACAGATTGTTCATGCGAACCTCCATCCGCCACGAGAATCCGTGGCCGCCCGCAGGACGGTCGGGGCCGATGCAAGTCGACATTCTTGCACGTACATTTTTTCAAAAAAATCCGGTGCGGCTCGCCGGTGCTGCGTGCGCGCGCAAACAGCGCGGTGGCCTTCCCTCGCGCCCGCGCTATAGTTGGGAGGAACGCCGCCTGGCCGGCGCCACCGCTGTAATAAGGAGGAATTCATGGACCGCACCGCAAACGCCGTCTGGAAAGGCAATCTGAAAGAGGGCACGGGCACGCTCGACACCCAGAGCGGAACCCTGAAGGGCACGCCCTATTCATTCAAAGCGCGCTTCGAGGACGAGAGCGGCAAATCCGGCACCAACCCTGAAGAGCTGATCGCGGCGGCGCACGCCGGCTGCTTTGCCATGCAGTTTTCGCATTTCCTGGCCGAGAACGGCACGCCGGCCACCGAACTCGACGCCAAGGCCGTGGTGACGCTGGTTCCCGGCACCGGGATTACCGGCAGCGCCCTCACAGTGGTCGGCAAGGTCCCGGGCATCGACGCGGCGAAGTTCAAGGAATTGGCCGAAAAGGCCAAGGCCGGCTGCCCGGTCTCGAAGGCGCTCGGCGCCATAAACGTATCGCTCGACGCCAAGCTCGGCTGAAGGCCCGAACGGCAAATTCATCCAGAAACCGCTGGCCCTTGGGCCGGCGTTTTCGTTTGCGGTCAGCCCTTCAACGCGGCCGCCCGCACATCCGATGGCGTCGCGCCGTAGCGCCGCCGGAACGCCCGGTTGAAATAGGAGAGGTCGTTGAAGCCTGCCTCGAAGGCGATCGCCGTGATGCTGCGTCCGGCATGACGAGGATTGCTGAGCATCCGATGCGCGCGCAACAGGCGCTGGCACAGCATGAAATCCGACAGCGACGTGCCTTCGCTCTCGAACAGTTTTCTGATGTAGCGGGCCGAAAGGCGGTGACGGCGGGCGATGTCTTCGGCCGACAGGTCGCCGCCATGGGCTGTTATTTCGGCCTTGATGGCACGCAGCCGCGCCACGCGCACGCCTCGGCCCCGGGCGATTTCTGCCGCGTCTCGGGTGGCACCCATGGCCAGAGCGACGAGATCGAAAATATGCGTCGTCGCCAGATGCCAGGCCTCCGGGGTCAGCACGTCGCCGGCATCCTGGATCGACCTGACATAGTCGAGCAGCAGCCGCATCGCCCCGCCGGAGGTTGGCAGCGGCTGCATCAGCGCCGGCGCCGGGTCGCCGATCAGCGGTGACAGTGCCTTGAGCGAGAAGCTCATATTGACGAAGCGAAGACCGCCTGGCTGGATGACATTGAGGCCGACCTCCTCGCCGCTCATCATCAGCGCCTGGCCGTTGCCGACCGGCTCCTCGCGGCCGCGATGCTTCATCACGCTTGCGCCATCGAGGGCGACCAGGAGGACGAGATCGTCGCTGTCGATCAGCGACGTCGAATGATGGACGCGGAATTCCGAACACGTGCCCGTGGCGATGCCGAGGCCAGGCAACGCGCGCACCTGCATATCGACATGCGTCGGGCCGAGTGGATCGAGATCGACCTTGAGCACCGTGCGGCCATAGACCTCGCGCATGACCTCGACGCGATCCCGCTCCGGAAGCGCGTCCGTCATCAGTCGGAACGAGGCGGTTGGCCCCATCGTCGCCGTCACCGGCATCCCCCATGCCTCAGGTCAATTAGAAGCCGCGTGATATGCGCCGCGCCTCCGAAAACGTCAATACAGGGCCGTTTGGGCCGTTTTTAGGGCCGCTGCGTCCAAGCTGCCCGCTTTTGCCGGACCTAGTTTGCAGCGCGTTTCCGATCAGGAAGCGCATCGCAAACAGCCACAAGGGGGTTCGATGTATCATTTGCAATTGTTCAGGAGACTGTCGGGGCTCGCCTCGGCAGGCTTCAATCCACGCGTCTATCTATTGTCCATCGCTCTCGGCGGAACCGTCGCCGACCATCGCGATCCGAAGCGGCCGTGTGGGGAGCGCCGGCCATGAGCGTCCGGCATACAGTCCTGGCGGCACCGGTCCTGTGCCTCGGCCTATCGGGCTGCGTCGGCATCAACCCGGTTTCTGCGGTCGTCGGCATGGCCGGCATGGCAGCGGCCAACTCCGCCGGCATGGCGCAATCGAGCGTCATCAGCCCGCAGGAGCAGGCGAAGTACGCCTCGATGTCCTGTGCGGATCTGCGGCAATTGATGGCAGGTTACGAAGAGGCGAAGAATCATGGGCCGTCGGTCAAGAAATACGGCGGCATGGCGCCGGCCGGCAAGACGGCGATCGTCAACAATGTCATCGGCACGCGGCTTGTCTATCTCCGGCAGCTTGTTGCGAGCAAAGGATGTTGAGGGCCTCGTCACACCACGCCTGCCGGGCGGCACTTGTCGGGCTTGCCGGCTGGCTGGCCTTCAGC
>NZ_RZPW01000646.1:0-3650 GCF_003998455.1 Mesorhizobium sp. M7A.F.Ca.CA.001.08.2.1
CGCTGGGACACGGCCCCGCCGGCATCGCGGTAGAGAAAGCCGAGCTTGCGCTCGTTGCGGATGGCCTGCCGCACCAGACCAAGGTCGATGCCCTCGGTGGCCACGGCAGGAGGCCCGACCAGCAGTGTGCTCGCGTCAAGATCCTCGCGCAGATCGTCGGGCAGCACGGCTGCGATCTTGGCCAACGCGTTGGCGGCGGCGGCCGAGAGACGCTGGTCCGGCTGCCTGGCGACCCAGCGCGAGCCGAGCACAATGGCTTCGATCTCCTCGTCGCTGAACATCAGCGGCGGCAGCATGAAGCCGGGCTTGAGCACATAACCCAACCCCGCCTCACCCTCGATCGGCGCGCCCTGGCCCTGCAGCGTGGCGATGTCGCGGTAGAGCGTGCGGATCGAAACGCCCGTCTCGTCGGCAAGCATGTGCCCGCTCACCGGCCGGCGATGCCGGCGCAAGCACTGTATGAGGTCGAGTAGGCGTTCGGAGCGGGACATCGAGCAGATTTGCCTGTTTCTTTGACATTGGTCCATCGCCGGCAGACATAAACCGGAGAGGCCGACCTGTCGGACTTGGTTGCGAAGCCGGTTGCCCTATGTCAAAAGCGGCCACGCCGTTCGGAGTTGCCCCCGCTTGAAGTCTTTTCGCGACAAACGCCGCGACAACCGTCCACATCCATCCGCCAAGAGTGCGGCGGACGTGTCACGCCCGCGTCCCGGCCAGGCTCCTGCCAGACCGGAAGCGCCACCGCGCGAGCGCCATGAGGCGAAGACGGAAAATCGTTCCGAACCGAACTCGGCGCCGCGCATCCTGGCCCGCCGCGAAGGCGCTCTGCCCACTGAACATCTTCCCGTGATCCTGGAAGTGGCGCCCAATGCCGATTATGCGCTGCTCGACAGCGGCACCGGCCAGAAGCTCGAACAATATGGCCCCTACCGGATCGTGCGGCCAGAGGGCCAGGCGATCTGGCAAAAGGCCTTGCCGGCAAAGGAATGGGAGCGCGCCGACGCCGTCTTCACCGGAGACACCGACGAGGAGGGGATCGGCCGCTGGCGTTTCCCGAAGCTGCCGCTCGGCGAGACCTGGCCGATGAAGCATGACGGCATCGACTATCTCGGCCGTTTCACCTCGTTTCGTCATGTCGGCGTCTTTCCCGAGCAGGCTTCCCACTGGGACCACATGGCCGGGCTGATCGCGGCGGCGAAGCGGCCGGTCAAGGTTCTGAACCTGTTCGGCTATACCGGTCTCGCTTCCTTGGTGGCGGCTCGCGCCGGTGCCGAGGTCACCCATGTCGATGCCTCGAAGAAGGCGATCGGCTGGGCCCGCGAAAACCAGGAGATGGCCGGCCTCGGCAGCAAGCCGATCCGCTGGATCGTCGACGACGCGGTCAAATTCGCCGAGCGCGAGGAGCGCCGCGGCAGCCGCTACGATATCATTCTGTTCGACCCGCCGGCCTATGGCCGTGGCCCCAAGGGCGAGGTCTGGCAATTGTTCGAGGACCTGCCCGATTTGACCGACCTCTGCCGGGCGATCCTGACGCCGAAGCCGCTCGCCGTGGTGCTGACCGCCTATTCGATCCGCGCCTCCTTCTTCGCCATCCACGCCCTGATGCGCGATACCTTTGCCGGTATGGGCGGCAAGGTTGAATCGGGTGAGCTGATCATCCGCGAAAAGTCCGCCGGCCGGGCGCTATCGACCTCATTGTTTTCGCGTTGGGTGGCTGAATGAACGAGCGGCATGCAGGCGCACCCGGCCAGGTGAAGGAGGTCACCAGCCTCGCCAATCCGCTGGTCAAGGACATCAAGGCGCTCGCTCAGAAGAAATTCCGCGACCAGCAGAACGCCTTCATGGCCGAGGGATTGAAGCTGGTCATCGATGCGCTCGATCTCGGCTGGCAGATCAGGACATTGGTTTTCGCCAAGGCCGGGCGCGGCAACGCTGCGGTGGAGAAGGTGGCCGCACGCACGGTTGCGGCAGGCGGCATGGTGCTCGAAGTGTCGGAGAAGGTGCTGGTCGCCATCACCCGTCGCGACAACCCGCAAATGGTGGTCGGCGTCTTTTCGCAAAAATTCCTCGCCTTGAAGGATGTCCGCGCTGACAATGGCGACGTCTGGGTGGCGCTCGACCGGGTGCGCGACCCCGGCAATCTCGGCACTGTCATCCGCACCGTCGATGCCGTCGGCGCCAAAGGCGTCATCCTGGTCGGCGATACCACTGATCCATTCTCCGTGGAGACGGTGCGTGCCACCATGGGTTCGATCTTTGCCGTGCCGGTGGCGAAGGCGACAACCGAGGCTTTCCTCGCCTGGCGAGGCGGGTTTTCAGGCCTCGTCGCCGGAACCCACCTGAAAGGCGCCGTCGACTACCGCTCGGTCGATTTTTCCCGCGGGCCCGTGCTGCTGATGATGGGCAACGAGCAGCAGGGACTGCCCGAAAGCCTGGCTGCGAGTTGCGACAGGCTGCTCAGGATTCCGCAAGCGGGCCGTGCCGATTCGCTCAATCTGGCCGTTGCCACCGGCATCATGCTGTTCGAGATCCGGCGCGGCGCGCTGAAGCTCGAGCCAATCCTGGACCAGCAATGAAGGTTGCCTGCCCGTGAGATCATGGTCTCCCTACGCATTGCTCGTCGTCGCGGCCATCGCGCTCGACCAGTGGATAAAATACCTGGTCGAGGCCGATCTGCCTTTTCAGGAGAAGGTTGATCTGCTGCCCTTCCTGGCGCTGTTTCGCACCTACAATACCGGCATCGCCTTCTCGATGTTCTCGTCCTTCGGCGACACCGGGCTGATCGTCATTTCGCTCGCCGTCGTTGCTTTCGTGCTGTTCCTGGCGACACGGATCGCGCCGTCCCAGATCCTTGCCCGCACCGGCTTTGCGCTGATCGTCGGCGGCGCGCTCGGCAATCTGATCGACCGCGCCGTCTACGGCCACGTCATCGACTACATCCTGTTCCACACGCCGGTCTGGTCCTTCGCCGTCTTCAACCTTGCCGACGCCTTCATTTCGGTTGGCGCGGCGTTGGTCGTCTTCGACGAGCTGGTCGGCTGGCGGCGCGAACCCAAAGCCAGTCCTTCCAAGGATTGACCCCGTGCGGCCATCGCCGCACAGTTCATGTCGTCAAGATCGCGGAGAAAGACATGTCCGAAACCTTCAAAGCCATCCTCGTTTCGCGTGACGCCGAGAAAAAGCAGTCGGTCGCCGTGACCGATCTCACCGAGGCCGACCTGATGGAAGGCGATGTCACCGTCGCGGTCGAGGCAACGACGGTGAACTACAAGGATGGCTTGGCGATCACAGGCAAGGCGCCGGTGATCCGCCGCTGGCCGCTGGTGCCGGGCATCGATTTCGCCGGCACCGTCATTTCGTCCTCGCATCCCGACTGGCGCGCCGGAGACAAGGTCGTGCTGAATGGCTGGGGCGTCGGCGAAACCCATTTCGGTGCCTATGCAGGCCGTGCCCGCGTCAAGGGCGACTGGCTGGTGCCGCTGCCGCAAGGCATCAGCCCGCATGACGCGATGGCCGTCGGCACCGCAGGATATACCGCCATGCTCTGTGTCATGGCCCTGGAGCGGCACGGCATCCTGCCCGATCGCGGCCCGGTGGTGGTGACGGGGGCAGCCGGCGGCGTCGGCTCGGTCGCGGTCTCCATCCTGTCC
>NZ_RZPW01000647.1:0-3649 GCF_003998455.1 Mesorhizobium sp. M7A.F.Ca.CA.001.08.2.1
GAGCAGATCGAGCGGATCGCGCGCGAACTCTCGCGCTACAAGGACGTGCTCTATCTCGGCCGCGACACCAACTTCCCGCTGGCCATGGAAGGCGCGTTGAAACTCAAGGAAATCTCCTACATCCACGCCGAAGGCTATGCAGACGGCGAACTGAAGCATGGGCCGATCGCGCTGATCGACGAGAATATGCCGGTCATCGTCATCGCGCCGCATGACCGGATCTTCGAGAAAACCGTTTCCAACATGCAGGAAGTGGCGGCGCGCGGCGGCAAGATCATCCTGATCACCGACAGCAAGGGCGCGGCGCAGGTGAGCGTGAAGACGATGGAAACAATCGTGCTGCCGGATGTGCCCGAAATCATCTCGCCGATCATCTATGCGCTGCCGATACAGATGCTGGCCTATTTCACCGCCGTGTTCATGGGCACCGACGTCGACCAGCCACGCAATCTGGCGAAATCGGTGACGGTGGAATAGGTTTTGCCTTCCAGACCGGAGGTTGAGCCGAATGGCATCGAAGTTCGCACGTCCAGTTCATCCTGGAGAATTCCTGCGTGAAGAATATCTCGTCCCGCTCGGCATGAGTGTAGGCGCGCTGGCGAAAAAGCTCAACCTTCCGCGCACCCGTATCGAACGCATTGCCAAGGAAGAGATCGGCCTGACTCCCGATACCGCTCTTCGCCTCGCCAGATTTTTCAACACCACGCCCGAATTCTGGATGAATTTTCAACAGGCCTATGAGCTTGAAACCGAAGCCAGAAAGCTGGCGCCGGAGCTCGAGAAGATTGAGCCGTTGGAAGTAGCGGCATAATCGGCTCTTTAAAAACTTCGCAGTTCCAAAGCTTCGTCCGGTTCACTAATGTTGCGCTGCAACCCGCGCTCCGGTGAACCATGTCCGACGCTCCCAAGACCTCCGGCATGACCCGGCTGAGGAACTATTTCCTCACGGGCTTCATCGTCTGCGCGCCCTTGGCGATCACCGCCTACATTGCCTGGTCGTTCATCGGCTGGGTCGATTCCTGGGTGAAGCCTTATATTCCGGCCCGCTACAGCCCTGACACCTACCTGTCGTTTCCGGTGCCGGGGTTCGGACTGATCGTGGCGCTTATCCTGATCACGCTGATCGGTTTCCTGACGGCAAACATCGTCGGCCGCGCCATCGTCAATTTCGGCGAGCGCCTGCTTGGCCGCATGCCGCTGGTGCGAGGCATCTACGGCTCGCTGAAACAGATTTTCGAGACCGTGCTGTCGAACAAGGGCGACATGTTCCGCCAGGTCGGGCTGGTCGAATATCCGCGCAAGGGCGTGTGGTCGCTGGTGTTCGTCGCCAGTGAAAAGGAAACCGAGATCAACCAGAAGCTCGACCAGGAAGGCGATCCGCTGATCGCCGTATTCATGCCGTGCACGCCAAACCCGACCACGGGCTTCCTGATGTATGTGCCGAAGTCGGACATCGTGCCGCTCGACATGACGATCGAGGATGGCGCCAAGCTGATCGTCTCCGCCGGTCTGGTGGCGCCCGAAGTAAAGCAAATGGTTGTCGTGAATGGCGAGCCGATCGAAGGGATGCTCGCCAACCCTTCGGTTGCCGCCCTGGCTCAGCCGGCGCGCAGAAGCCGCACGGCTTCGTCGCGACCGAACAAGTAAAGCAGCAGGCGCAACGCCTCACCACGCTGCGATTGCAGCTCCGGATCGCGTGACAGGATCAGCCTGGCATCGTCGCGGGCGGCCTCCAGAAGGTCGGCATGCGCCTCGATGCGAGCCACCTGGAAGCCCGGCGTGCCCGACTGGCGGGTGCCCAGCAATTCGCCTTCGCCGCGCAGCTTCAGGTCCTCCTCGGCGATCAGGAACCCATCCTCGGTCTCGCGCATCACCGACAGCCGGCGTTTTGCGGTCTCGCCGAGCGGGTCCTTGTAGAGCAGCACGCATGAGGAGGGCTTGTCACCGCGTCCGACCCGGCCGCGCAGCTGGTGCAACTGGGCCAGGCCGAAGCGCTCTGCATGCTCGATGACCATGACGGTGGCGTCCGGCACATCGACGCCGACCTCGATGACGGTGGTGGCGATCAGGATGCGTGTCTCGCCCTGCTTGAAGGCGCGCATCGCCTCGTCCTTCTCGGCACCCTTCATGCGGCCGTGAACGAGACCGATGCGATCGCCGAACAATGGTTTCAGCGAGGCGAAGCGGTCTTCGGCCGACATCAGTTTGATCTCTTCGGATTCCTCGACCAGCGGACAGATCCAGTAGATCTTCTGGCCGCCGGCGACGGCGTCCACCATGCGGGCGACCAGTTCGTCGAGCCGCTCGAGCGGCAGCGTAACGGTACGGATCGGCTGGCGGCCGGCCGGTTTTTCCGTCAGTTTCGACACGTCCATGTCACCGAAAGCGGTCAGCACCAGGGTGCGCGGGATAGGAGTGGCCGTCATCACCAACATGTCTGGCGCGTCGCCCTTGGCGGTGATGGCAAGCCGCTGATGGACGCCGAAACGATGCTGCTCGTCGATGACGGCGAAGACGAGGTCTTTGAAGGTGACGGTCTCCTGGAACAGCGCGTGGGTGCCGACGACGATGTCGATCTCGCCGGTTGCCAGGCCGACCAGCGTATCCGCGCGTTCGCGGCCCTTCTCGCGACCGGTGAGGATGGCGATGCGAAGCCCTACCTTGGCGGCAAGCGGCGTGATGGTCGCAAGATGCTGGCGCGCCAGGATTTCGGTCGGTGCCATCAAGGCTGCCTGGCCGCCGGCCTCGACGGCACGCGCCATGGCCAGCAGCGCGACGACAGTCTTGCCGGAACCGACATCGCCCTGCAGAAGCCGCAGCATGCGCTCTGGGTCGGCGAGGTCGGCATTGATTTCGGCCAGCGCAAACTCCTGGCTTGATGTCAGCGAATAGGACAGTGCGGCCCGCAGTTTTTCGACGATGCGGCCGTCGCCGACCAGGGGTCGCCCGGACAGCCTGCGGACTTTCGCTCGCACCAGCGCCAGCGAGACCTGGCCCGCCAGCAACTCGTCATAGGCGAGCCGCCGCCAGGCGGCACCATCGATGGAGACGTCAATCGGGTCGGCCGGATTGTGGATGCGGGCAAGCGCATCGCCAAAGGCCGCAAAGGTGTGCCGCCGCATGAAGGCGCCGTCCTGCCATTCGGGAAATTCAGGCACGCGCGTCAGCGCCTGGCCGATCGCCCGGCGCAGCACCTTGCCCGAGAGCCCGGCTGTCAGAGGATAGACCGGTTCGACCAGCGGCAGGTTTTCCGCTTCGCTGGCCAGCGCAATATGGTCGGGGTGGACCATGCTCGGGCGGCCGTTGAACCATTCCATGCGGCCCGAGACCACGACATGCTCGCCCTCGGGCATCGCCTTTTCGAGATAGGAGGCGTGAGCATGGAAGAAGGTCAGCGCGATCTCTCCGGTATCGTCATGGGCGAAGACCCGGTAGGGCACCGACCTGTTGCCACGCGGTGGCGGCTGGTGGCGGTCGATGCGCACATCGAGCGTGACGATCTGGCCTTCCGCGGATCCCGCGATACCAGGCCGACTGCGCCGGTCGATGACGGTGTGCGGCAGCACGAACAGAAGATCGCCGGCACGCGCCGCGCGGTCGCCGAGATCGGCCGGAACAACCTTCTCGATCAGCGCGCCGACTTTCGGTC
>NZ_RZPW01000648.1:0-3648 GCF_003998455.1 Mesorhizobium sp. M7A.F.Ca.CA.001.08.2.1
TTGCAGGAAAAAAAAGGGGCGGGGGGCCGGGCCCGCCGCTCTTTGACTTGGAGATCGACTTCGGTTGTTAGTTGTTGCCGAAGAGGTTGCGGTCGGCACCTTGCGGAGCAGACTTCTGGGTGGTGTCACCCGACGAGTTCAGCAGCTTGTAAACCGGCGAACCGGTGTTGCGTACCGAAGAGGTGCGCGTGCTGTCGACCGAAGTCGTGGCGGCAGGCTGATTGGCACCATTGGAGCCAAAGTCGTCGCTGCCGGCGAAGGCACTGCCGGTGATGGCCAGAACGGCGGCGGCAGCAATAAGGATCTTGTTCATTTTAGTCTCCTGAATTCTGGATTTCGCCAGGACGGCAGACACAGCTGCCGTCGGTTGCGAAATTGGTTGTTAGCGACCGAAGAGGTTACGGTCGCTGCCCTGAGCGGGCGTCTGGGCAGCCGGTTCCGAGGTCTTGGTGGAAGCCGTGTACGACTGGTCCACAGCGGCGGCAGGCTGGTTCGGGCCGTTCGAACCGTAGTTGTCGCTGCCCGCGAAAGCGCTGCCGGTGATGGCCAGAACGGCGGCGGCAGCAATGAGGATCTTGTTCATCTTGAATACTCCTGAATGTCTGAATTTCGCCAGGGCGGCGGGCGAGCCCGCCGTCGACCGGAAAACTGGGAATCGGCTGTTAGTTGTTGCCGAAGAGGTTGCGGTCAGCACCCTGGGCAGGCGCCTGAGCAGCCGGTTCCGACTTCTTGGTCGAAGCGGTGTACGAGCTGTCGACAGCAGTGGCTGCCGCGGCGTTCGAACCGTAGTGGTCGCTACCAGCGAAGGCGCTGCCGGAAATGGCCAGAAGGGCTGCGGCAGTGAGAATGATCTTTTTCATTTTTGGTACTCCAGTATCGTCTTTTTCCGTCCGTCTAGCGGCGTGTCTTGGAAATGAAATCGCGTCGTTCGGACAGCCCCGATGTGGGAGGGCAAGGTCGTCTTTTCCAATCACGAAGTTGTTCCGTGTGGACCATGAATCCACACCTTGAAATTGTGCCAACGGAATCTACGGATGCATTTTTCTTCTTCACATCAGTGCGTTAGGTGTATCCACCTGATGGATCACTGACTGTTTCAGAGGCCCAGCGTTCACACCGTCCTGCACGCACCGTCAACAGAAACGAACCGTTCGGTTCGATTTTAGAGCAAGCTAATAGTCACTTTTCGAAACCGTTAACCTTTTTTGACCCCCGCGAAGGGTCGGATTCGCGAAGATCGCAGCCGGCAAATGGCCGCCCGGGAGGTGGGATCTCGGCCCGCGACGATCTGCAGTAGCGTTTCGCATGCCGTGTCGCGCCGCATGGATACGATGTCGTTTTCATGCCGACGGCGCGCCCGCGATCGTGGTTAGATCATACCATCTCAGGTGCCGCTTCGTGACGACGAGGCGGAGAATTGGGAAGCCGGTCAGAATCCGGCGCTGCCCCCGCAACGGTGGTGGAGTTCAAGTCGCAACGGGAGACCACTGGGCAACCGCCTGGGAAGGTGTCGCGATGGTCCGCAAGGACAACTCCAGAGCCCGGAAACCAGCCCGAGATTTTTAGACTCGACTGATCGCGGTGGGCGGTCAAGAGGTGGATAGCGCATGTCCGGCACACAGCCGGCCTGTGTTTCAATCCTTCCTCCGTCACCACCAGTTCAGTCCTTAGGAACGAGGACAGGACATGGATATCCGCAACGACATGCTGAGGCTCCTGAAGGGGCGCCGGCAAGGCTTTTCGCTGGAGCAGCCCTTCTACACCGATCCGGACTACTTCAAGCTCGACATGGAGCTGATCTGGTATCGCGACTGGCTGTTCATCGGCCATGATTGCGAACTGCCGAAGCCGGGCAGCTACATCACCGTGCAGGTCGGCGATTATCCGGTCGTCCTTGTCCGCGACCAGCACGGCAAGATCAACGCCTTCCACAATTCCTGCCGCCATCGCGGCAGCCGCGTGTGCAACACGGAGAAGGGTACCGCGGCAAAGCTCGTCTGCCCGTATCATCAGTGGACCTACGAGCTGGACGGCCGCCTGCTGTTTGCCCGCCAGATGGCCGACGGTTTCGACAAGAGTGATTTCGGCCTGAAGCCGGTCGCCTGCGAGAGCGTCGGCGGCTACATCTTCATCTGCCTGGCCAAGGAACCGGCAGATTTCGCGCCGATGCGGGCGATGATCGAACCCTATCTTTTGCCGCACCGGCTGCGTGAAGCAAAGATCGCCTTCGAGAGCACGATCGTCGAGAAGGGCAACTGGAAGCTGGTCTGGGAAAACAACCGCGAGTGCTACCACTGCGCCGCCAATCATCCCGAGTTGTGCAAGACCTTCCCCGAGGCTCCAACCGTAACCGGCGTCCATGGCGCCGACAGCGACCCTGAAATGGTCGCACACTGGGCCAGATGCGAGGCATCAGGCTTGCCGAGCAAATTCCGCATCGATCCGGCAGGGCAGTACCGCGCCACCCGCGCGCCGCTGCTGCGCGATGCCGTCAGCTACACCATGACGGGAAAACGGGCGGTCCAGAAGAACCTGTCCGACAGCGTTTCAACCGACCGCATCGGCTCCTTGCTGCTCTATCACTATCCGACGACCTGGAACCATATCCTCGGCGACCACGCCGTTACCTTCCGCGTGCTGCCGATCAGTGCCACGGAAACCGCGGTGACCACGAAATGGCTCGTCCACAAGGATGCGGTCGAAGGCGTCGACTACGACCTCGCTGAGCTCACCCATGTCTGGACCGAGACCAACGACCAGGACCGCCGCATCGTCGAGGAAAACGCCTTCGGCATCCTGTCGCCGGCCTATGAACCAGGCCCCTATTCGGAGCTGCATGAGGGCGGCGTGATCCAGTTCGTCGAGTGGTACGCGTCGTTCATCGGGCCGCGCCTTGCCGAAGGCGGCCGGCCGGCCCTGCGCAGCGTCGCCTAGCCCAGGGGACAAGAGGATGAATGCGATGACGGACCTTGGCCTCTATCGCCATCTCGACCAGATGACGCCCTGGAACGACAGGCTGCAGGTGCTGGAAGTGATCGGCGTCAGCGACGAAGCGCCTGACGTGAAGACCTTCACCTTCCGCTCCGACAACCAGACCTGGTTCCGCTACAAACCGGGGCAGTTCGTGACTCTGGAACTGCCGACATCGGACGGGCCGCTGATGCGCACCTACACGCTGTCGTCCTCGCCGTCGCGGCCGTTCTCGATCGCGGTGACGGTCAAGGCGCAGGCGGGCAGCACCGGTACGCGCTGGATGTTCGACCATCTGACGCCCGGTTCGCACGTCAAGGCCTATGGGCCGACTGGCGACTTCTCGCTGCACAGCCACCCGGCGGCCAAATACCTGTTCATTTCGGCCGGCTCCGGCGTGACGCCGATGATGTCGATGCTGCGCTGGCTGAACGACTGCGCGCCATGGACCGATGTCGGCTTCGTCAACTGCGCGCGCCGCCCGGAAGAGATCATTTTCCGCAAGGAGCTCGAACTGCTCGGCAGCCGCATGCCTGGGCTGTCGCTCGGCTTCATGATCGAGGAGCGGTCGAGCCGCGAGGGCTGGTTCGGCCATATGGGCCGCATCGACGCGATCCGGCTGCCATTGCTGGCGCCCGATTTCCGCGAGCGCGAGATTTTCTGCTGCGGCCCCGATCC
>NZ_RZPW01000649.1:0-3631 GCF_003998455.1 Mesorhizobium sp. M7A.F.Ca.CA.001.08.2.1
ATGCGCCGGGTTGCCGATGCCGCTTATTGGTCGGCAGTCTCTCATATTGTCCGAGGAAGGACCGCTTGTGGCGTCGAATTGCTTAGATATAGCTTTTCGCTGTCTCCGATATTGAGGCTGTTTCCGCCGCTGGGCCATCTTTATCGAACGAAGGGCGCCGTCAGACGGGCCTTGGCAGTGGTTTCCGGTCGGTCGGGCTCGTCCACCCGCCAAGTGGAGCATGCGGATACAGCATAGTGCTGATCAAATCCTGTCGAGTGCCACTTTAGAGAGGCGCCCGCCTCCCTACACCATTTGTGATGACAAGCTGCTATCAGCCACCTGGCCTGCCTTGCGGAGCCAAGACAGGAACGGGCCATAGCACACATCGCAGGAAAAGAGGCTGGCGAATACATGCGCGGTACCCTCGGATTTCTGACGCCGAAGTTCCGCATTGCTCAACAGCGCGATGACCGCCTGTGCAAAGTCTGCACCACCATTGGCCACGATCGCTCCCTCATCAAGTTGGTGGGGGTCACCTGCGTCCACACCTATCGAGGTCGTCACGAGGGGGCGGCCGTAAGACATGGCCTCGGCCACCTTTATCTTGACGCCGGCGCTGCCGGAAACGAGCGGGGCCACGACAAGCTGGGCGCGCCTATATTCGGGAGCGAGGTCCGGGAGCGCTCCCACACACTCCAGGCCGGCCGCCGGCGTAACCTCACATGTGAAGGCGGCGGTTCCGACGATGCGAACCCTTGCCGTGGGGCATGAGGTTCGAACAGTTGGCCAGACCTCCTTCAGGAACCACGACAGTGCGGCACGATTTGGCTCTGTGGCATTCCCGACGAAGAGAACGATGGGCTCATTGCTGTCGGGTTGCTTTTCGTGATTGTCGAAGCCCATGCCAAGAGAGATCACGCGTGTCACCCCGAGATGGTTGCGGGCGTAGGAGGCGTCATCCTTGCTGTTGAAACCGACACACTCTGCCGCCTTCAGCGAGTTTGACAATCTCTTTTCCTCAGTCCAATTCTTGTCCGGGCCGGGGGTTGCGCCGGCCTCCCAGCGCGCTGCCCCGTTGCGGTGCTGAAGATGGCCAACAAGTGAGAAAACCCTGTGACCGTTGCAGGAGAGGCAAGGAGCGAAATGCACGGCATCGTGGAACAGTATGACGGCGTCCGGCCGTCCAGCTTCGATACGGTCAAGCACCCACTGAGTCTCTCCCTTGGAAAAGTTCTGGTCCGTCATTGGGGAAACAGGTGCGGTCTTCCGTCCAAGGAACGATCCGGCCAGATGCCCGGACCGAAGCAACTCCGTGGATAGAAATGTTCTCTGGCCCAATCTGATACTTCGACGAACCTGCCACGAAGAAAACTGCTCTATTTCATATACACTCCTACAGACTGGACTCCTTCGGCCGCGCGCTATGTTGGATACATACCCGTGTACCTCGTGGCCGGACTTCAGGAGATATCGCCCGAACGCCTGGATATAGGCGCCGTCTCCGCCGAAGAACGCGTCGTACGGATAGCTATGGACGATTGCTATACTGGCCATTTGCCCTCCAAATAGCTTCTCTCTCGGGCCTTCGCCGGTCGAAGTCGCGGGCTGCGTCAAGCGCCGGCCCGCGCCTCGCCTCGAAAGCCCAGCAGCACATCCTGAAACAGCTTGAGCTGCCCCAAGACGAACAGCAAGACGAATGCATAGATACTGATCAGAACCAGCCCGCCAGCCGCGAGCCGCAGAAGCGAAGGAACCTCCGGGCCGAGATAGCGCTGCACTGCCAGCGCACCCACCGAGGCCACGATGCCGGCCATCCATGGCCTCATGATCGTCCGCAACAGATCCCCGACTGAAACCGGCGTTCCGTGCAGGCTCCACACCAGGTGTGGATAGAGCCAGAGCACCAGCGCCGTCGAGTAGCTCAGTGCAACGCCCTCGGGGCCGAAGGAGATTCCTGCGCAGTAGGAAGTGATGACGAGAGGGGCGATGGCGAAAGCCAGATACAGGCTGCGCTTCTGCTTGCCGGTCGAGATGAGCAGCCAATATGTAGGGTTGATGATCCCGAACACCAAGATGGTAGGCGTGAGCAGCCGGAAGATGGTCGCCGCCCCCGTCCATTGCGAGCCCAGCACCACGGTGATGATCTCATGTGCGAACAGGAACGAGAACATTGTGATGGGAACCGTCACCGCGATGACGATCGAATATCCCTTGAGGTAGAAGTTCCGCAACCGCGCGGGATCATGCTGCATTCGTGACAACGCCGAGAACAGTACCGCACCGACGGCGCTGTTGATGGTCGCCGTAGGGATGCCAATCAGCTGGAAGGCCCGGGTATACAATCCGAGCGACGCAGCGCCCCAGAGCCGCCCGAGAAGGACTTTCTCCACATTGTAGCCAATATAGACAACGAGGTTGTTCAGCGTGACGATTCCACCGAAATGCAAGAGCGAGCGAATATTGGCGCCGCGTCGAGGCCATCCAGGAATCCACCCGGTGGCGATCCAGCAGCCCAGGCTGTTGATTGCCGGCGAGATAAGTGTCGGGGCGATCAGTGCCCAGTAGCCGTAGCCACGCAACGCGAGCAGCACACCGGACAGGATGCCCACGCACAGGGCACCCGTTTCGATCGCGCTGAGTGTGACATAACGCAAGTCGCGCTCGATCAGAGCGGCATGTTGCACGCCGGCCGCGTTAAGCAGGAAAGCTGGAGCGACCGCGATGGCGATCCTGAGTAGACGCGGCTCATGGTAGAAGGCTGATATCGTGTAGGCACTCGCGGCGCAGAGCAGCGCGAGAAAGACCCCTACCAGTATGTTGATCCAGAACAGTGCCGAAACCTGGTCAAACGAAATCTCATGCTTTTGGATGGTAGCGGAGGAAAGCCCGGCGGTGGTGAAGACGTCGAAAATGCCTGTGAGTGCCACCACCATCGCGACCAGGCCGAAATCGTCAGGGCTGAGCAGGCGTGCCAGGATGGCAATATAGCCCACCCTGAGAATCAGGTTCACCCCCTGGCTCACCATCCTGGCGACGCCACTTTGAATGGCTTCCCTTTTAAGGTTGCGGGGTTCGCCTTTGGCACTGAGGGCCTTGTGGGTCATGTATCACTGGCTGCATACGCGCTTGTTTCCGTTTGAGCTGCCGTAGCATGCCCCATGTGAGCGATTGCCTCGCCAGGCACCCGTTCCAGCCAAATTTCTCGCCACCAGGGATAGACGGCTCTTGGGCACTGCATCCGGCAATCGCTATATCTCGAATTGCACCAGACTTTTTCCAGGATGACCGCCGGTCCCCTGAGCCGGTTGAGAAGTCCGGTCTTTTCATTGACAAACGCTGTTACTCGCGACCGGACCCTGAAAGTATGGTCGCAATAGGGGACCATCTCGGCGTCGAAATACAGGCCACGGTTCTTATTATCCGTGTCTAGGGTCTTGAGGATTTCTTCATAGGACTTAACCCTGATCAGCTCCCCCGGTTGGAGATCAAGCTTGATGGTTGGAACCGGCTGGCCGGCAGGTATCGATCCCCGATATCGTGGGAATGAAACGCCACCGTAAATGTGCTGCACCTTGTCATACAGCCAGCTGACAATCACGGAGAGCCTCCCGAGATGCAGACGGCCCATGTAGTGATAGATACTGAATAC